>NZ_LLWH01000018.1 GCF_001411475.1 Pseudomonas endophytica
ACGCCTACGACAACGCCGACAACCTGCTGTCGATCACCTTCACCGACCTCAACGGCCAGCAGCAACCGCTGAGCTTCAGTTACGACAAGAACGGGCAACTGCTCAGCGACACCAGCGCTACGGGCGAGTTGCAGTACCACTACGACGAACTGGGCAACCTCGAAACCCTGACCTTGCCCGACCAGCGCGCCATTAACCACCTGTACTACGGCAGCGGTCACCTGCACCAGATCAACTTCAATGGCCGGGTGATCTGCGACTTCGAGCGCGACAACCTGCATGACGCCGCGTGTATCCACTCAATCACCCTGCCTAGATTTAGACAAAAGCTGTACAAAATCACAATTTGGTATAAGTTTTTAAGGCGCGTATTGAGTTCTTCGGAGGTCTAGCATGGCCAAGCAGTCAGACCACTTACTCCGCTGTGTTATCAGCCTTGTTTTGTTGTTTCAGAGTTCGGCACTTCTCGCTAATTGGCGTGAATCCGTACCCGATGCGCGTTTGTCGGGGAGTGGGGAGATGCGAATGTTTGGTTTCTCCATTTACAACGCGCAGTTCTTTAGCCCTCGTGTGCTTGCTGGTAAGCCGCCGGGCGCAGAGGTGCCTTTTGCGCTAGCGCTGACCTACACCCGCGCTATCAGCCGTGAAGATCTGGTTGAGGCCAGTCTCAAAGAAATCCGTCGCCTATCGCCCAACCCTCTGAGCCCAGAGCAGATCGCTCGCTGGGACAAGGAAATGCAACTGGCGTTTGTCGATGTAGTCCCCGGCAGTCGCATCACCGGAGTCTATGTGCCGGGGGAGGGCGCGCGTTTTTACGTCGGCGATCAGCTGCAACATGTGGTCAAAGATGAGGCGTTCGCCAAGGCTTTTTTTGCGATCTGGCTCGACCCACGCACACGTAACCCGCAACTGCGAGCCCAATTGTTGGGCGCATCCAAGCCTTAAACCACAGAGGAAATGCCATGTTGAAGATAGGGTTAATGCTGCTCTGCATTTGCTTGGCCAGTTGCAGTAGGGTCGATGTGCAGACGTACAGCCAAGAGACGCCCAAATTTGAGGTACGCCAGTTCTTTGAAGGCCGGACCGAAGCGTGGGGTATGTTTCAAAAGCGTTCTGGGGAGGTGGTCAAGCGCTTCCATGTGCAGATCATCGGCACATCTGAAGGCGACAAGCTGATCCTCGACGAATCATTCACCTACAGCGATGGCACACAACAAAAACGCGTGTGGACGCTGACCCCTACGGGCCCTGACAAATGGCGCGGGACTGCGGGCGACGTAGTGGGCGAGGCGGTTGGCGAGGTGGCAGGCAATACCTTGCGTTGGAAGTACGTGCTGAACCTTCCGGTGGATGGCAAAGAGTATGAGGTGCACTTGGACGACTGGATGTACCTCATGGACAAAGACACCCTGATCAACCGTTCGTACATGAGCAAATTTGGGGTGGAAGTCGGTCAGATCACCTTGTTTTTCCGCAAACAGCCCTGAGTCAACGGGCTTTATATCTGGCCACCCAGTGCAACACCGGCATCAACACTGCCCAGATGAGTGCCAGCAGCACAAGGCTGGGCCACGTCCCTAGCGGCAGGCCGACGTCTGCCAGTTTTGCGCCTCCTAAGTAAGAAAGAGGCCCACCCAACGCGCCGAGTAAGCTGCCCACCCACCACGGTCGTTGGGTCCAGCTCAGGCTGTAGGTCAAGGTGCTGGCGAACAATAGCCAAATCAATGCCAGCCACAGAGGCAACACTACAGTGGCCCCGGCAAACGTGAACAACCCAAGGTGCATCAGCGCGCTGTCCAGTACCCATCCGCAGGCGGCCACCCGCAGCAGCGTGCGCCACTCACCAAGCGCCTTCGCAACCCAAAGCAGGTGTATCGCCAAGCAGGCCATTGCAATCAATAACAACCATGGCCGATGCGCGCCAAAGACACAGGCGAACCAGCCGAGCTGGAAAAGGCCGGCATTCAGTAATAACCGGCCTTGGCTGTTCAGACCTTCAACTCGAAAGGTTGCGGTCTG
Organism: Pseudomonas endophytica; assembly: GCF_001411475.1. Lineage (GTDB taxonomy): Bacteria > Pseudomonadota > Gammaproteobacteria > Pseudomonadales > Pseudomonadaceae > Aquipseudomonas > Aquipseudomonas endophytica. The sequence continues at coordinate 2,020 of NZ_LLWH01000018.1, forward strand.
GCTCCGGGCTTGGCGAGCAATAGATGCGCGGTGCCGATGCTGCGTTCCAAAAAGCCGCCTTCGCAGTAACACAGATAAAACTCCCAGAGGCGATAGAACGTCTGGTCATAGCCCAGTGCCTCTAGCTTGTGTTGGTTGCTACGCAGGTTGTCGTGCCACAGGTGCAATGTCCGCGCGTAATCCAGCCCGAAGTCCTCCATGTGATGCAGGTTGAGGTCGGTGTCGCGGCTGATGGTGTTGAGCATGGCGCTCACGGAAGGCAAGGCGCCGCCGGGGAAAATGTAGCGCTGGATAAAATCCACGGTCTTCTTTGCCTGCTCATAGCGTTGGTCGCGAATGGTGATTGCTTGCAGCAGCATCAGCCCGTCATCTTTGAGCAGGTGAGCACACTGTTTGAAGTAAGTGGACAGAAAGCGGTGACCGACCGCTTCAATCATCTCGATCGACACCAACTTGTCGTAGGTGCCCGTCAGGTCGCGATAGTCCTGCAACAGCAACGTCACGCGGTCTTGCAGCCCCAGCGCCTCAATACGCTGCTGCGTGTAAGCAAACTGCTCGTGAGACAGGGTCGTGGTGGTGACTTTGCAACCGTAGTGGGTGGCCGCATACAGCGCCATGCTGCCCCAGCCCGTGCCGATTTCCAGCAGATGATCAGTGGGTTTGAGATCAAGCTTTTGGCAGATGCAGTCCAACTTGTTTAATTGGGCTTGTTCCAAGGTATCGCTGCTGGAGCGAAACATTGCCGCTGAATACATCATGGTCGGGTCAAGCAGTTGCTCGAACAGTGCGTTGCCCAAGTCGTAGTGCGCAGAAATATTGCGTTGCGAACCCTGGCGCGTGTTGCGGTTGAGCCAGTGCAGGGCTTTGACTATTGGGCGGCGCAATAGGACCAAGCCGCGCTCCATGCCATCCAGCATCTCGAGATTGGCCGCGAAAATGCGGATCACCGCCGTCAGATCGGGGCTCGTCCAGTAGCCGTGGATATAGGCTTCACCCGCGCCAATCGAGCCATTTAACGCGACCATTGACCAAAAGGCTGGGTGATGTACGTCGATTTTGCCGTGCAGCTCATCATTTGGCTGGCCAAAGCTTAGAGGCTCGCCGTCGACGACGATCAACAAATGGCCATGACGCAACTGAGCCAGTTGGCGCAAAACGCCTTTCTTGAGCAGGCGGGTGCCTAGTCCGTTGGCCGCAGAGTCAACTGAACGGGTAGGGTTCAGACTAGGGTTTGTCATGGCGAGACTCCAGATGTGCGGTGCGCTGTTCACCGTGGGCGGCTTCATGGGAAAACAAAGGCATCCGCTTTAGCAGCAGACGCAAGGCCTGCCAGTAAATGGCAGCGACAGTTTTGCCGGTGACCCACGGAAATTCCAGCAAATGCCGATGCAGGCTCTGACGCGTCAGTTCGATACGCTCCAGCCCCATGCCTGCTTCAAAGATTTTTTGCTCGCCCTGCCAATCCTGCATGGTCACGTGCAACTGCTGCTCAGGCGCAGAAAAACGCATGCGGTATTCCACATCACGGGGCAGAAAGGGTGAGACGTGAAAACTCTTGGGCACCCGGTGGCGTGACTCACCGCTGGCGTGAGTTGGTAGCACATAGTGATAGCGCTCTCGCCAAGGGGTATTGCTGACTTCGCAGAGGATGGCAGCCAAACGGCCGTCGGCTTCAAAACAATAAAACAGGCTGATCGGATTAAACGACAAGCCCCAACTGCGCGGTTGGGTGAGTAAACAGATACGCCCTTTCGGGGCGTGTCCGAGGGCTTGCTCCACGCTCTGGCGTACGGCATCGCTTAGCGTCACACCTTGGCGCGTGGCATGCGGTAAATAGTCGGTTTCTCGGAAACTAAACGCGCCCCAACGCGAATGCCCGGCCAGCCAAGACAAACTCAGTACTTGCGCTTGTTCGGCCAGATCCAGGTAAAGCATGCCCATCCGATACCGAAACCCGTGAGCGCGCGGCAGCAGCCGACGGTGGCTGACCCAGCCGCGGTAAAGCGCGCTGTTCATAGGTGTTCACCGAAAGCTGCGGCCACGCGCAAGGCACTGACCACGCCGTCTTCATGGAAACCGTTGGCCCAATAAGCGCCGCAGTAGTAGCTGTTTTGGGTGCCTTGCAGTTCGGGCCAGCGTGCCTGCGCGACCACGCCTTGCTGGGTGTATTGCGGATGGGCGTAACGGAAGCGGCCGAGGATTTTGCTCGGTTCAATCGCCGCGGTCTGATTCAGGCTGACGCAAAAGGTGATGTCGCTCTGCAGCCCTTGCAGAATATTCATGTTGTAGGTCAAAGCGGCCGGTGTTCTGCTTGGCTGGGCGCTGCCAGCAGGCTCAAGGCTTGATCGCTATGGCAGGCGAATACCACGCTATCAAACGGCTCGATACCGGCGGCGCTGTGCACAGTTACTCCGGCCGCATCCCGCTCCACCTGATGTACCGGGCAATTGAGGCGTATGCGCTCGGCAAAGCTTGCGCACAGCGGTGCGACGTAACTGCGCGAGCCACCGCTAACCACCCGCCATTGCGGTCGATGAGTGGCTGACAAAAGCCCGTGATTTTTAAAGAAGCGCACAAAGAACTGAAGCGGAAAACGCTGCATGTCGCCCAGTGACATCGACCAGATCGCCGAACCCATAGGGACGATGTAGTGGTCAATAAAACGCTGACCGTAGCCGTTTTGCTGGAGGTAGGCGCCCAACGACGTGTCGGCGGCGATTCGCGCTTCGTCCAGATCACGTATTGCTTCACGGTTGAAGCGCAAGATATCGCTCAACATTCCCCAGAAACGAGGCGATAACAGGTTGCTTCGCTGGGCAAACAGACTATTGAGGTTATTACCGTTGTATTCCGTACCCGTACTCGGATCCTGCACCGAGAAACTCATCTCGGTGGGGGCTGAGGTTACGCCGAGCTGATCCAGCAGGCGGATAAAATTGGGGTAGGTCCAGTCATTGAACACAATGAAACCGGTATCCAGAGCAAAATGCTCGCCCTTCACTTCAACGTCAACCGTGTGGGTATGGCCGCCGATCCAGTCACTCGCCTCAAAGACAGTGACGTCATGCTGACGATTGAGCAGGTAGGCGCAGGTCAGGCCGGAGATGCCGCTGCCGATGATCGCTATTTTCATGAAGACTCTTCTTTGGCAGGGCGTGCCATGCGTTTGCCCAGCAGCAATTGCAGGCGCTGAGGCAATGCTGCTAATAGACGCAGGATGGCGATAAAGGGGCCGGGAAAGGCGATTTCTAATGGCCGTTTATCCAGCCGGGAGGTGATGTAGACGGCCGCTTTGTTCACTGGCCAGCGCATCGGCATTGGAAAATCGTTGTGTTGTGTGAGCGGCGTGTCGACAAAGCCCGGGCTGACCAGCGTGACGTCGATACCCTCATGAGCCACGTCAATACGCAGCGATTGAAACAAGTAGCGCATCGCTGCTTTCGAGGCGCCATAAGCTTCGGAGCGGGGCAACGGCAGATAAGTGACCGAACTGCACACCGCCACCAGATGCGGCCGCGCAGCCTTGCGCAACAGCGGCAGGGCCGCCTCCACGCAGTAGGCTGCCGAAAACACATTGGCGCGCATCACGCGTTCAATCAGGTTGGCTTCGAAGTGGCTGGCGTCCACGTACTCGCAGGTGCCTGCGTTGAGAATGACCTGATCCAAATGGCCCCAGGCTTGTTGAATTTGCTCGGCCATCGCCCGCACTTGATCTTGATCAGTCAAGTCGCCTGGCAGTTCAAGCACCTGCTCCGGGAACGCCGTATGCAGTTTTTCAAGAGCCTTAGCATTGCGCGCACTCACTGCTAAAAAATGGCCTTGGGACAATAAAATGTCCGCCATGGCGGCACCTATACCGCTACTCGCACCGGTGAGCCAGATACGCTTCATGCCAGTCTCCCTTTTAACCAGCCAATCGCAGTGCCCATCAGCGGCAGGTGTTCATAGAGCAGGGCGCCGGCATCAAAGTAGTCGCGGTGCTGATACACCTTGTCGTGCCATTGCAGGTACGAGCAGCCATCGACACTGATCACTTGCCCACCGTGTAAACGCGGATGTCGATACCGCAAGGTCCAGCGCAGGTAACCGCTGCCTTCTTGCACTAGGTCATGGCTATGGAAGGTGAAATCAATCTCGCTGACATTGGCGTACAGCTCAGTGAAATAGGCGTGCAACGCTGTCAGGCCTTGGATCTCATGCAATGGATCACGGAAGTGAATGTCGTCACTGTACAGCTCGTTGAGTTTGTACAAATTACTGGCGTCCAGCGCAGCAAATCGGGTGGCGAAATTTCGTAGAAAGTCAGACATATCGTCCCCCACCTGCCAGCAGGTACGTGGATAAATTCAGCGTCCAATGATTCCTAGGGGCGATGCCTGAGCTGTAGAGCATGGAACTCCCTCCCTTTTCTTGTACAAGAAAATAATCTTGTACAGCTTTTGAGAGAATAAGGAGCGCGTTGTACAAGTCAAATGATTTGTACAACTATTTGTGTGATTTATCGCACCATGAGTCGTCAGCCAGACACAGATCCTGTGCGTTGGAGGTTAGACCTGTCTCAACAGTTCGCGGCTCGTTTGCAATTGGTTTGTCGGCTTGCTGGCGTCGCTCTTAGAAGGTGATGTTGAAACAGACCTCGGTCATCTATAAAAAAGATATAGACTCAGCGCCATCTATAAAACTGTCGGCTGGGTGATGTTTTCATGATGACTTTGCGTCAAATCCGCCACTTCATCGCAGTGGCCGAGACCGGTTCGATCTCGGCTGCCGCTCAAGCGGTGTACATCTCTCAATCAACCTTGACCCTGGCGATTCAGCAACTGGAGCAGGAAATCGGCGTTAGCCTGTTCAATCGCCACGCCAAGGGCATGACCCTGACGCATCAGGGGCATCAGTTCTTGCGTCAGGCGCATCTGATTCTGGCAACGGTCGATAACGCCAAGCGCAGCCTGCAGCAAAGCACTGACCAGATCGCCGGGCAGTTGATCGTTGGAGTCACCAGCTTGGTTGCCGGGTATTACTTGGCGGACTTGCTCACCCGTTTTCAGCGCGCTTACCCCAACGTCGACATTCGGGTGATGGAGGATGATCGGCCTTACATCGAGCATTTGTTGGTCAGTGGCGAGATTGATGTCGGGGTGCTGATTCTCTCCAATCTCGAAGACCGTCATGCTTTGCAGTCTGAAGTGTTGACGCATTCACCGCATCGCGTGTGGTTACCGGCCCAGCATCCCCTGCTAGAGCTGGACAGTATCAACCTCGCCGACGTGGCCAAAGAGTCGTTGATTCAATTGAATGTCGACGAGATGGACAGCAATGCCCAGCGTTTGTGGGCGCAGGCGGGTTTGCAACCGACTATCACACTGCGCACGGCTTCGACCGAAGCGGTGCGCAGTTTGGTGGCGGCAGGGTTGGGGATTTCGATTCAGCCCGACATGACTTACCGGCCATGGTCACTGGAGGGCGACATTATTGAGGCGCGGCCCATCGCGGATCTCAATCAGACCCTCGACGTGGGTCTTGCCTGGCGACGGGGCACAGCGCGCCCGGCATTGGTCGATCCATTTCTGACGGTCGCCCGCGAGCAACCGCATGGCGGGCGAAAGCTTTCTATTTAATCTGGACAGAGTTTGTCGACTGCGGCCTAGCAGCGCTAATCTTGCCACCTCATGACAGGGGCGAGGCTCACGCAACGGGTCGCATTATGCCCACACACGCACACGGAAACCGCACCATGCCAGCCGCGCAGCCTGCTTTATCCACGGCATTATTGATCGACGGTGAGTCAGTCGCCGGGCAGGGCGTTGCCGAGCCCATCCTCAACCCGGCCACGGGTGACGTGCTGACCCTGATCGCTGAGGCCAGCGCCGAGCAAACCGAGGCCGCCATCCTTGCGGCGCACCGGGCCTTTGGCAGTTGGGCGCGCACTACGCCGCAGCAGCGCTCAAACCTGTTGTTGGAAATCGCCAGTGCGATTGAAAAAAACGCCGACAGATTTGCGCAGCTTGAGTCACTCAACTGCGGCAAGCCGTTGCACTTGGCTCGAAAGGACGACTTGAGTGCGACGGTGGATGTGTTCCGCTTCTTCGCCGGGGCCGTACGTTGCCAGACCGGCCAGCTCAGCGGTGAATACATGCCCGGTTACACCAGCATGGTTCGCCGGGATCCGATCGGCGTAGTGGCCTCGATTGCGCCGTGGAACTACCCGATCATGATGGCCGCCTGGAAAATTGCCCCGGCACTGGCTGCTGGAAATACAGTGGTGTTTAAACCGTCCGAACACACCCCGCTGTCGATTTTGGCCCTGGCGCCGATGCTGGCGGAGATCTTGCCGCGCGGCGTCATCAACATCGTTTGCGGTGGCGGTGAAAACGTCGGCAGCCACTTGGTCAGCCATCCCAAAGTGCGCATGGTGTCGTTGACCGGCGATATCGTCACCGGGCAGAAAATCCTCTCGGCGGCTGCCAAAACCCTCAAGCGCACCCATCTCGAACTGGGCGGCAAGGCGCCGGTGATCGTCTGCAACGATGCTGACCTGCAAGCAGTGGTCGAAGGGGTTCGCACTTACGGGTATTACAACGCGGGTCAAGATTGCACCTCGGCGTGCCGGGTCTATGCGCAGGCGGGTATTTACGACCGGTTGGTGGCCGAACTGGGTGACGCCGTGAGCCGTATTCGCTTTGCGGGCAAGCACGATGCCGACAACGAAATCAGCCCGTTGATAAGCACTCGTCAGCGCGATCGTGTGTCCAGCTTCGTAGAGCGTGCCCTTAGCCAACCCCATATCGAATGTGTCACCGGGGGAGCCGCACACCCTGGTGCTGGTTTTTATTACCAGCCGACATTGCTGGCCGGATGTAAGCAAAGTGATGAAATCGTTCAGCGTGAAGTCTTTGGGCCGGTGGTGACCGTCACCCGCTTTGATGAACTGGCGCAAGCCGTGGACTGGGCCAACGACTCCGAATACGGTCTGGCTTCTTCGATCTGGACGCAAAACCTAGACAAGGCCATGCAAGTTGCAGCGCGTTTGCAATACGGCTGCACGTGGATCAACAGCCACTTCATGCTGGTCAGCGAAATGCCCCACGGCGGCCTGAAACGCTCGGGGTATGGCAAAGATCTCTCAAGTGATTCGCTTCAGGACTACAGCGTCGTGCGTCACATCATGGCGCGACATGGACAACATCTGTAGCCGTCTTAGCAATGGCTGCGCCGCCAGTTGCACCTCGCTCATGGGCAGCGGCTACACGTTCGTTAATCCCGAGGGAGCATTCGATTTAATCGAATGCTCCCTTGAGTTTTAAGTATTTGTTGATCCGTGACCTGTGTCTTAGTGTTTCGATCCATACCGCCAAGCGGCAATTTCGATAATAAAAACTAAGATTGGCCGTCCCAACGGCTCTCTGACTCGTCTGCCATAACGACAACATTGCACAGCGCCACAGAGCGAGAGGAACCTCCCTATGCAATTCCAGTTTCTATTACCCACCAAAATAGTCATGGAACCTGGTCTTCGCCAGCGTACCGGCGAACATCTGCTTGCCCTCGGTTTGAGCCATGTGCTGTTGGTCACCGACCCTGGCGTCAAAAACGCCGGCTTGCTCGATAGCATCTACGCCAGCCTAGAACAGGCGGGTGTTCGCTACGAAGAGATCGCAGACGTCAAACCCAACCCCCGCAGCGAAGACGTGAACCGTGCGGCGCAGCTGTATCGCGGCAAAGGCATCGACGGCGTGCTCGCGGTCGGTGGCGGCAGCGCGATGGATGCGGCCAAGGCTATCAGCGTGCTGCTGACCCATGACGGGGTCGTTGAAGACTACGAAGGCGCCTTTGCCCTCAAAGGCCCGGTGTTACCGATTGTCGCCATCCCGACCACTGCGGGCACCGGCAGTGAAGTGACCTTCTTCTCGGTGATCACCGATACCCGCCGTCAATTCAAAATGAGCCTGCTCGATTACCGCATCGGCCCAGTCCTAGCGTTGCTCGACTCGGACATCACTGCCACATTACCGCCCCACATCGCCGCCGCGACCGGGATGGACGCGTTGACCCATGCCATCGAAGCCTATACCGGCAAGCCCGCCAACCCCATCAGCGACGGCTTGGCGCTGCACGCTATCCGCCTGATCGCTCAGTACCTCAAGCCTGCTGTGCAAGAGCCGAACAACCGTGAGGCGCGTGAACAGATGCTGATCGCCAGCCTGATCGCGGGCATGGCGTTTGGCAATGCGGACATCGCCAGCGTGCACTGCATTTCCGAGGCCATAGGCGGCATGTACGACACCCCACACGGCATCGGCAACGCGATCTTCCTGCCCTTTGTGTTCAGCCATAACCGCGATGCCGACCTGCGCCGCCACGCCGATGTGGCTTACGCGCTGGGCATTGATCCGAACCTGAGCGCGGTCGACGCTGCTCACGCCGCGGTGCAACAGTTATTCCGCATGAACCGCGAGCTGGGTATCCCGCGTTTCGCGGATCTGGCCGGGGTGCGCGAGGAAGATTTCCTGACCATCGCGCAAAAGTCCAAAAGCAACATTTCCGATGCGAGCAACACCAAAGACATGACCGTCGAGAGCTACCTCGATGTGATTCGTGCCGCCTACCACTACTCAGCTTAAGGGCACCGTCATGAGCGCATCGACTTCGACTCCGCATCTGCGCCGTACCCTGGGTCCGGTGTCTGTATTACTGTTTGGTCTGGCCTTTATCGCGCCGTTAATCGTGTTCGGAACCTATGGCGTGATTGCCCAGGCCAGCCAGAACACGGTGGCATTGTCTTATGTGGTGGCTTCCATCGGCGTGATCTTCACCGCGCTAAGCTACGGACGACTGGTGCGGGTTTTTCCTGCCGCGGGTTCGGCTTACACCTACACCCGTAAAATGCTTAACCCCAACATTGGTTTTATGGTCGGCTGGGCGGCGTTACTCGATTACTTCTTCATCCCGATGCTGATCTGGCTGTTGGGGGCGAGCTACCTGAGTTTGGCGTTCCCTAATGTGCCGCAATGGTGCTGGATCACCGGTTTCATTGTGTCCACCTCATTGCTCAACATCCTCGGGATTCAGGTGGCCAACCGTTTCAACATCATCCTGATGCTGATTCAGTTGACGATCATCACCGTGTTTATTGCCTTGTGCTGGCACTACGTCACTGCGATCAACGGCGCCGGTGGGCTTCTGTCGGTAAAGCCGTTCTTCAATGCTGACGTGCCGTTCTCGGCGACCATGGCCGGTGCTGCCATCGCGGCTTACTCATTCCTCGGCTTTGATGCCTTGTCGACCCTGAGCGAAGAAACCGTCGAGCCTGAACGCACCATCCCGCGCGCCATTTTGCTGGTGGCTTTGATCGGCGGCAGCCTGTATGTCGGCTCTTCGTACTTTATGTACTTAGCACACCCGATTGGAGTGTTCGAGAACATCGACGGGGCGGCGTTTGAAATTGCCAAGACCATTGGCGGTGACTTGTTCTTTGCGGTGGTTCTGACCGGCATCATCATTGCCCACTTTGCCGCTGGCCTGTCGTTCCAAGCCAGTGTCGGGCGTCTGCTGTATGCCTTGGGCCGTGACAACCAACTCCCGCAAAAACTGTTCGGCGTGCTCAACCCGCGCTACAAAACCCCGGTGTTCAACATTGTCTTGTGCGGTGCCTTCGGTTTCGTTGGCTTTGGGCTGACCATCGCTACGGCCACTTCGCTGGTTAACTTCGGCGCCTTTCTGGCCTTTACCGCCGTGAACCTGTGTGCGCTGAAACTGACATTCGACCGTGCAGTTGGCGATAAACCCGGCGTGTTGCGCGGGGTGTTATTCCCCTTGATCGGTGCCTTTACCTCCAGCTGGATGCTCATCAGTCTGGATGCCGATGCACTGATCCTCGGCTCATGCTGGGTGTTGTTGGGGCTGGTGTACTTGGCCTTGCGTACCCGGTTTTTCAGCACCGCAGTGCCTGAGCCCGCGCTCTGATCCCACGGGCAACCGTTGCCCGACTTCCTTCTCTATAACACCCGCTGTGCGTGCTAATGCGTGCGCACACGGGGCGGTTGCGACTTTTTTAAAGGGGTGCCTCTGCGCCCCACGGGAGAATCTATGCAAACCAGCCTGCTGATCAATGGCCAACTTATCGCCGGTGAAGGCGAAAAACTCGCGGTGCTCAACCCCTCTTTGGGGTCGACGCTGGTTGAGATCCCCGAGGCCAGCTTGGCGCAAGTCGACGCTGCGGTCTGTGCTGCCGATGCGGCGTTTGAAGCCTGGTCGCAGACCACGCCCAAAGACCGCTCACAATTACTGCTGCAACTGGCCGACGCCATCGACGCACACGCCCCGGAGCTGGCGCGTCTGGAGTCTGACAACTGCGGCAAACCTTACATTGCCGCGCTGAACGATGAGTTGCCGGGTGTGGCCGACGTCTTCCGCTTCTTCGCCGGTGCCAGCCGTTGCTTGCAAGGCAGTGCCGCAGGCGAATACTTGGCAGGTCATACCTCGATGATTCGTCGCGACCCGGTAGGCGTTGTGGCGTCAATTGCTCCTTGGAACTACCCGCTGATGATGGCGGCTTGGAAGCTCGGCCCGGCGCTGGCCGCGGGTAATACAGTGGTCATCAAGCCGTCAGAGCAAACCCCATTAAGTACGCTGAAACTGGCGCAGTTAATGGCAGAAATCTTTCCCGCAGGCGTGATTAATGTGGTCTTTGGCCGCGGTCCCACTGTTGGAAAACCCCTGACCAGCCATCCCAAAGTGCGCATGGTGTCGCTGACCGGCTCTGTCGCGACCGGCAGCCGGATTATTGCGGGCACTGCCGACAGCGTTAAACGCATGCACATGGAGTTGGGCGGCAAGGCGCCCGTGATCGTGTTTGATGATGCCGACATCGACGCAGCGGTAGAGGGCATACGCACCTTTGGTTTCTACAATGCGGGTCAGGACTGCACGGCGGCTTGCCGCATCTATGTGCAGAAAGGCATTTACCCCGAGTTTGTAAGAAAGCTTGCTGAAGCCGTGTCCAGCATTCGCTACGGCTTGCAAGATGATCCAGAAACCGAATTGGGACCGTTGATTACCTTGCAGCATTTGGAGCGGGTGGAAGGGTTTGTCCAGCGTGCCCGTGAGCAGTCACACATCGAGGTCGTGACCGGTGGCAAGCGTGTGGCGGGGCCGGGTTTCTTCTTTGAACCGACCGTCTTGGCGGGTGCGCGGCAGGGCGACGAAGTGGTGCGCAATGAAATCTTTGGCCCGGTGGTTTCCGTCACCGAATTCGAAGACGAAGCGCAAGCCTTGGCATGGGCCAATGATTCTGACTATGGCCTGGCGTCTTCGGTCTGGACCCATGATGTTGGCCGCGCTCATCGTATGGCTGCGCGCTTGCAATACGGCTGCACGTGGGTCAACACACACTTCATGCTGGTCAGCGAAATGCCCCACGGCGGCGCCAAGCTTTCGGGCTATGGCAAAGACATGTCGATGTACGGGCTAGAGGACTACACCACCATTCGCCATGTGATGTTCAAGCACTGACCACACCGCAACCTGTAGCGAACTTGCTCGCTCTTATCAAACATGAAGTCAGTTATTGATTTCAAAAGAAACCACTGTGTTCGTATTTCACAGGGTGTGTTGGCAGACAAATTTCCGTGTAGGAGCTGGCGCAGGCTGCGATCTTTTGATGTTGCGGTAGAAGATCAAAAGATCGCAGGCTACGCCAGCTCCTACAAAAACAGAAATGCCCCCAAACACCGTGCGCGATGCTGTTTCAGCGACTACAGACTTAGCCCGTTTGCTACGCTACAAC
>NZ_LLWH01000019.1 GCF_001411475.1 Pseudomonas endophytica
AAGAAGCAGGCAGCGACCTCAGCCATATCGTCAAGACCACCACCTACCTGATCGACCCGCGCTATCGCGAGCCGGTGTACCAAGAAGTCGGCAAGTGGCTGAAGGGCGTGTTTCCGATTTCTACCGGGTTGGTGGTGTCGGCGCTGGGGCAGCCACAGTGGCTGATGGAAATAGACGTGATCGCGGTTATTCCAGAGTAAGGAGGCTACCTATGACCTTTTCAATCGTCGCCCGCTGCGCGGAAACCGGCCAACTGGGCATTGCCATCAGTTCATCGAGCATTGCGGTAGGCGCTCGTTGCCCTTGGCTGCGCCCCGGTGTGGGCGCGGTATCAACCCAGAACATCACGCTACCGGCACTGGGCCCGGACGTCCTCGACTTGCTGGAGCAAGGCGTCTCGCCCTCAGAGGCCATTGATAAGGCACTGACGCGCAATGGCTACAGCCAATACCGGCAACTGACGGCGATTGATCACCAAGGCAACACGGTGCATTTCAGCGGCAGCGAAACCCTTGGCACTCACAACGCGTTGTCCGGTGAACAGTGCGTGGCGGCAGGCAATATGCTCGCCAGTGGTGAAGTCATCGCCGCCATGGTTCAAGCATTCGAGCAAGGCGAAGGTCAGTTGGCTGATCGCCTGCTGGCAGCCATGCACGCCGCGATGGCCGCAGGCGGCGAAGCCGGTCCGGTGCATTCAGCGGCGTTGGTGGTGGTGGGTGAGTTAACGTGGCCGATCATCAACCTGCGGGTGGACTGGGCCGATGAAAACCCCATCGGTGAGCTGCAAAAGCTATGGGACGCCTACCGCCCACAAGTCCAGGACTATATCGACCGCGCCCTCGCACCTGACCGTTCGCCGGGGTATGGCGTGGCCGGAGATGACCGATGAGCAGCAGCCGCGACCTGCTGCAAACGCTGGTGGGTTTTGATACCACCAGCCGCGAGTCCAACCTGCTCTTAATTGAGTTTGTACGCGACTATCTGGCGGGCCATGGCGTGGCCTGCGAGTTGGTGTACAACCAAGAACGCTCTAAGGCCAACCTGTTTGCCAGTGTTGGCCCGACTGGGGAGCAAGGCATTGTGCTGTCAGGGCATACCGATGTGGTGCCGGTTGATGGCCAGCCATGGACGCTGCCGCCTTTCGAGCTGACTGAGCGTGAAGGCAAGCTGTATGGCCGAGGCACGGCGGACATGAAAGGTTATATCGCCTGCGTGTTGGCCTTAGTGCCGATGTTGGTTCAAACGCCGCTGCGGATCCCGGTGCATATTGCTCTGTCATACGACGAAGAAGTGGGTTGCCTTGGCGTGCGCTCGTTGCTCTCGGTGCTGGAGCAGCGACCGGTGAAACCCATGCTGTGCATTATTGGCGAACCGACGCAGCTCAAGCCTGTACTTGGCCATAAGGGCAAGCTGGCGATGCGCTGTGATGTGCACGGCGAAGCCTGTCACTCGGCCTATGCGCCCTATGGGGTGAATGCCATTGAGCATGCCGCCGACTTGATTGGCGAGTTGGGACGAATCGGGCGTCACTTGCAAGAGCGCCAAGATCCGCGGTTTGATCCGCCGTTCAGCACCGTTCAAACAGGAGTGATCGCCGGGGGTAAGGCGCTGAATATCGTGCCCGCAGACTGCCGGTTTGACTTTGAGATTCGCGCCCTGCCCTCTCAGGATCCCACCGAAGTCGCTGACGCACTAAAAACCTACGCCGCAGAACACGTGCTGCCACGAATGCAGGCGGTGAGTGCGCAGAGTGCCATTCGCTTTACCGAGCTGTCAGCGTATCCGGGGTTAGTCACCGATGAGCGCAGCCAAGCGGCTGAGTTGATTGCGGCGTTTTCGAACTCCAAGGAGTTCGGCACGGTTGCATTTGGCACGGAGGGTGGGTTGTTCGATGCAGTGGGCATTCCCACCGTGGTCTGTGGGCCTGGCAGCATGGATCAAGGGCATAAGCCGGATGAGTTTGTGAGTATTGAACAATTAGCCGGATGTGACGCGATGCTGTTGCGGATGCTGGATTCGATCCGCGCGTAAAGGGCTGGTCAATAACCGCGTAGGAGCTGCCGAAGGCTGCGATCTTTGCTTTTAAAGATCAAAAGATCGCAGCCTGCGGCAGCTCCGGTGTTTAGGTCAAAATGCTGGCCAGTTCTTCACGGCAGTAGTCGACGAATAGTTGCACTGGTTTGGTAAGTGGCGCACGCCGTAGCCAGACCGCCGATAAGCCGGAGCCAGTCACGGTTTCTGCCAACGGGATGCACACCAGTTTCTGCCCATCGTAGGTGTATTCGGTGAAAGGTTTGGTCACCAGAATCGAGAATCCAAACCCACTGCCGACCATCCCGCGGACCATCTCAATCGATGGCGAACTGAACACGATGTTCGGGGTTAATCCACGCTCTTCAAAAATGCTCACGAAGTAAGTCCGACTCGGTAAGACGTCGAGCAAAATCATCGGCTCAAGCACCAAGTCCGCCAGCGAGACTTTGGCCTGCTGCGCAAAACGGTGATCTGCGGGTAACAGCGCATACGGCTGTTGGGGCGGCATCAAGGGCGTAGTCTCGATGCTGCCACCCAAGTCATGCTCAAACAGCATTGCCATATCAATGCTGCCCGCTGTTAGCGCCTGAACCAGCTCTTGCTGCTCGCCATCGCGGATGCGGATTTCAACCCCCGGCCAACGCTTCTTGAACCCGGCAATCAAGCGCGGCAAGTACAGCGGTGCGACCGTTTCAAAGCAGCCAATGTCAATCTGACCAGACACCACATCATTGTCTGCCAAGGCGTTTTGCTCAAACTCATGGGCGACACGCAGCAACTCTAGCGCCTTGCGGTAAAAGCGCGCCCCGCTGGGTGTCAATGACACGCCTTGTGCGTGGTGGCGGATGAAAAGCTGCACACCAAAGCTCTCTTCCAACTGCTTGATCGCGGTGGACACCGACGGCTGCGCGATATAAAGCTTGCGTGACGCCTCGGCAACGCTTCCGCATTCGGCCGTGGTGATGAAATATTTGAGTTGGCGCAAGTTGTAAGCAGCCATCGGGACCTCGATAAACGTGGGGTTTTGCCCCAAACAAGTGCAAGAAAAAGCTGTTTTGTTCAGCGTTAACGCTGTGTGCAACATACCGGAGCAAGAAAAGGGGCGAGCTATATTTTTTAACGTCTATAGCAACAAACATACTAATTTACCTCCCCGCCACCATTGCAGATGATCACTCCAACAACAAAGCGCTGCCCGCAATGCGCACTGCGAAGTACGTCCACGTACTCACCTTGCCTTGGAGTTCATCATGGTCACCACTGCAACATCCAGCACCCCCCTCATTGAGAAGCACACAATCGGATATGTGCCCCCTGAAGATCGTCATGGAAAGGTAAGAGATCTATTCACCCTGTGGTTCGGCGGCAACATCGCGCCGCTGCCAATTGTCACCGGTGCATTGGGTGTACAACTGTTCCACCTCAATCTGGTATGGGGGATTGTCGCCATTCTGGTTGGCCACTTGCTTGGCGGTGTGCTGATGGCGCTGCACTCAGCCCAAGGCCCACAAATGGGCATCCCGCAAATGATTCAAAGCCGCGCCCAGTTCGGCTCTCTGGGTGCGTTGTTGGTGGTCGTGATCGCCGGGGTCATGTACATCGGCTTCTTTGCCTCTAACATCGTGCTGGCCGGTAAATCCCTGCACGGCGTAGTCGACTCGGTGCCCGTGCCGGTGGGCATCGTGATCGGTGCTATCGGTTCCGGGATCATCGGCATCATCGGCTACCGATTTATCCACGTGCTTAATCGCATCGGCACTTGGGTACTGGGCGCCGGCATTGTGCTGGGCTTTGGTTATATCTTCACCCATATCCAAACCACGGATTTTCTGACGCGCGGCGAATTCAACATTTCCGGCTGGCTGGCCACTGTGTCGCTCGCCGCTCTGTGGCAGATCGCATTCGCCCCTTACGTGTCTGACTACTCACGCTACCTACCCGCGGATGTACCCGTCGCTTCTACCTTTTGGGCCACGTACATGGGGTCGGTGCTGGGCTCCAGCCTTTCCTTCATCTTTGGCGCCGTTGCCGTACTCGCGACGCCCGTCGGAATGGACACCATGGAAGCCGTGAAACTCGCTACCGGCGCTATAGGTCCATTGATGCTGGTGCTGTTTCTGCTTAGCGTGATTAGCCACAACGCCCTCAACCTGTACGGTGCGGTGTTGTCGATCATCACCCTGACCCAGACCTTTGCCTATCGCTGGATTCCAACAGCCAAGAGCCGTGCGCTGATCTCCACACTCGTGCTGGCAGCGTGTGCAATTGCCGCTGTATTCGCCTCGAAAGACTTTATCGGGCATTTCGTCGATATGGTGCTGGTGTTGTTGGTGGTGCTGGTGCCGTGGACGGCGATCAACCTGATCGACTTCTACGCCATCCACAAGGGCAAGTACGACATTGCGTCGATCTTCCGCGTGGACGGTGGCATTTATGGGCGCTACAACCCACAGGCACTGTTGGCCTATGCAATCGGTATTGCGGTGCAGATTCCGTTTATGAATACGCCGCTCTACGTGGGCCCGATTTCAGCTCACATTGATGGTGCCGATTTGTCTTGGGTAGTCGGTTTACTCGTGACTTCGCCGCTGTATTTCTGGCTAGCGAGCCGGGACAGTGCCTATAAGCGCAGAATGAACGCGACCAGTTTGGCGAGCAGTGTCTAGTTTTCTGCTAAGTCCTTGATCAGTGACTCTGCAAGCAGCGCTTGACCTCAATGGCTCGTTAGAAACGAGCATTGAGGTCAAGCGCTGCTACGCTGTTCAGTTCATCGCGTGAGCATTGTGTGCTGGACAACAAGACGTTCTAGGTTTCCAGCGTGACGCTTAACTCAATTTACGGACAAGCTGAGGACTCCATGAACGTCATGTTAAAGCGGGCTTACGAGCTCCCAAGCGAAGCGGATGGACAACGTATTCTCGTCGATAGGCTTTGGCCTCGGGGCGTGGCCAAAGCGAAAGCCAACATTGATCTCTGGCTTAAAGAAGTTGCACCCAGTACAGAGCTTCGTAAATGGTTTGGACACGCGCCTGATAAATGGCCGGAGTTCAAAAAACGCTATTGCGAAGAACTTAAACATAACCCCGCACTGTCGCAACTTGAGCAACAGGTGCGCCACGGCAAAACGACGCTGATCTACGCCGCCAAGGATCAATCAAACAATGAGGCGGTCGTGCTCAAGGAGATCCTTGAGGGCCGCCTTGCGTTAGATTAATTGGGCCGGATTAGCGCGAAGGTATACAGGGCTGGCTGTGATCTATTTACGCGGCTTACCAAACATCATCCGCCAGCGATTGCGGTTGAGCAGCACATAGCCGGTCAGTTGCATGCACCCAGCCGCAACCAAGCTGCGCATAAGGCCCGGGTCAGTTGGCTTGGGGCCGGTGTAGATGCCGTACACGGCATAGGCGACGCCAAGCAGGCCAAGAATGAAAAAGATCAAACCAATAAGGGTCAGGCGATGCAGGTTGAGCAAAGACATGGCGAAAATCGTTCTGGATGGGAGCCCTAAAGTTACCCGTTAACGCTCCTGACTGCCAGATGTGGTTTGTCAGCCTGCCTGCAAGCCCTAAGATCTGGTTCAAAACAGCTAGCATTTCAGCGACTTACAGTGGCGGTTCGCTAACATTCATTGAGCTGTTCAGCTTGTTACAACGTTAACCCGCCCTGATCCAGAGTTAATATCAACGCTTGCAAGTTATCGGGGGCCACCCGTATAAGCCCTTTTCCGGGAACATCAATCTCGGCAATCATAAACAATGCCAGCGCAGTAAAAATCGGCATGATACACACCAACATATTACTGCCCAACCTTCCCTTCGCATTGTAACCAATTAGAAAGTTAGAGCAGACGGCCGATAAAACAAGCAACGCCCAGGCCACACCCGGTATTTGATGGCGCCAGCTGGACATGGTTTTTTGTTGTGCGACATACAACTCATTACTTGCATTGAGTACCGTAACAACGACTGGATTGGGATTTTCTTTTGCTATTTTGCTAATCGCATCCCACATGTGGGATTGATTTTTGATGGACTCCATCCGTATCGCCGCACGTTTGGCGTCGTCTTCCGTGGCAAAAAAAGCAATACGTAAGGCCAAGTAGTCTTGCAACATGGCCTCCGCTTTCTGTTGCTGAGACTGCGTGAGCAAGGTTGTACGCTGGAAGGCATTGCCGATAGCAATGGCCTCATTCTCTTCTGCCGTCATGCGCGAATTTAATCCGCTAATGGCAAAGGAAAGAATAAAACCCACGAGCAAACCGAACATCGACAAGATGCAGCCTAGAACAACTTTTAACTCATCATCGAAATCAGGATTACGCACCGATTTACTGCCCCACACGACCTTCCCTGCAAAGGCTGAAAAACATAAAAGCAGCAGCATAGCGACCAGTATCAGCCAAGAATAACTATCGGTGTGATTCAAGAGTGAGAGCATTTTTTTAGTTTTTGGTTGGGGTTTAAATGCTTTATAGCACGCCAAAAATTTCACGCTCATGATTTTTTATAACGACGCAGCGCTTCAGGTTCGGCTGTTTGTGAGGGGCCACAGAGCAGGCATAAAAAAGCCCGATTAGTCTCTAACCGGGCTTAATCACTTACTGTGCTGCGGGTTGAGGCAACCCTCGGCTTTCTTCAGTTCTGCGGTACTACGCGAGCATCGCTACCAGCACCCTCGATGTACACGTTCATGCCAGGCGCCAACGCTGGGTTGACCGGCTGGGTCACCGACACCAAAACACCGCTTCTCATGCGCACAATGATTTGCTGCGCTTCACGCGGCTGATCATAGTTTTGTTTTTCGGTGTAATTACCGCCGACCGCACCCGCCAATGCACCCGCAACCATTGCTACATCACGGCCCGAGCCGTGACCAATCAAGCTGCCGATACCAGCGCCCGCAAGCCCGCCGAGAACGGCGCCTACGCCACTTTCATGATTCGACTTCACCTGCGTCAGCTCAATTTGTTCGATCACCCCAGTACGGATTTCAAACTCTCCTTGCCCAGCGTTATTAGAACCACCGACAACACAGGCACTGAGTATTAGGGCTGCCAGTGTGATCGTTAACGTGGATAAGATGCTTCTCATTGCGCACTCCAGATTTTAAGTAGTGGTTGATTCAAACCAAAAAGAGCGTAGCACAAGGTTTTCAGGCGTTTGAAGTGCCGTGCTCGCCCTCAACAATTAAGCGTTTGGTAAATTCGTTGTTTCAGTCTGCTCGCCAGTATTAGGGCCGATTTTGAACCAGATCGCGTACATCGCAGGCAGAAACACTAACGTGATGAGGGTTCCCGCAAAGGTGCCTCCGATCAGCGTGTAGGCCAAAGTCCCCCAGAACACCGAGTGCGTCAGTGGAATGAATGCCAAGATTGCGGCCAGCGCTGTCAGCAAGACCGGTCGAGCACGCTGTATGGTGGCTTCGATCACTGAGTGAAAAGGGTCCAGCCCTTCATGCTCGTTTTGGTGGATTTGCCCAATCAGGATCAACGTATTGCGCATCAGGATTCCCGAAAGAGCGATTAAGCCGACCAGTGCATTAATGCCAAAAGGCTGTTGAAAAATAAGCAGTGTCGGCACCACGCCAATCAACCCCAGTGGCGAAGTGAGAAACACCATGATCATCGCTGAGATAGAACGCACCTGCACAATGATGACCAGCAGCGTAATGGCGATCATGATCGGAAACAGCGGCATCATGGCTTTACCCGCCTTGGCGGATTCCTCGATTGCACCCGCCTGCTCTATCCGATAACCGCTCGGCAGCGAGTCAATGACAGGCTGCAATGCTTGGGTCATCACGCTCGAAACGTCTGGCGGTTGTAGACCTTCGGCAATGTCGCCGCGCACGGTGATGGTCGGTGTACGATCCCGACGCCTAAGGATCGGATCTTCCATGCGCACATCGACCGCCCCCACCTGGGACAACGGCACCCGCTGACCCGCACTGCCTACCAATGTAAAGCCTTCTATTTTGGCGGGATCAAGCCGAACATCACCCGCTGCGCGCCCCACCACCTGCACCGCGCGAATGTCCTCGCGAACCGCGGTGATCGGCACGCCTGTCAGCAGGAACTGCAGTTGTTGCGCCACGGAGCTGGACGTTAACCCAAGCGCCTGAAGGCGGTCTTGGTCCAACGCAAAATGCAGGGTCGGCGTCAGCGGCCCCCAATCGGTATTGACGGTTCTCATCATCGGGCTTGCCTGCAACACGCTTTGTACCTGACCTGCGATGTCGCGCAACGTTGAGGGGTCAGGTCCCATTACCCGATAGGCCACTGGGAATGGCGAATACGGGCCAAACACAAGCTGAGTCACCCTCACCCGCGCTTCAGGAGCAAGCCCCTGCGCCGCCGCCTCGCGGATACGAAACTTGAGCGCCTCACGCGCCTCTTGGCTGTCGGTCAGCACGACAATTTTCGCGAAAGATGGATCGGGGAGTTCCGGCGCCATCGCCAGATAGAAACGCGGCGCGCCTTGCCCGATATACGCGGTGACGATCTTTGCCTCTTCCTGCTGCTGCAGCCAAGTCTCTATCTTGGCGGCGGTGGCGCTGGTCTGCGCAATGGAGGTGCCATAAGGCATTTGCACTTCAATCAACACTTCTGGACGGTCCGAGGTAGGAAAGAACTGTTTTTTGACCACGCCCATCCCAAGGATCGCCATCACAAATAGCACGATGACTGTACCGGCCACCCACCATTTGCGAGCGATAACCCACGTCAACAGCTTGCGCAAACGCCTGTAGTTAGGCGTGTTATAGATGGCCGCGTGACCGCCCTCAACCTTGTTGATACTCGGCAACATCTTCACGCCCAAATACGGGGTAAACACGACCGCGACCACCCAAGAGGCGATCAAGGCAACACCGACGATCCAGAACATATTGCTGGTGTACTCGCCAGCGGTCGATTGCGCGAAGCCGTTGGGCATAAAGCCGATAGCGGTCACCAACGTACCGGCAAGCATCGGCGCTGCGGTATGGCTCCAGGCATACGCGGACGCTTTGATGCGGTCGTAACCCTCCTCCATTTTCACCACCATCATTTCGATAGCGATGATGGCGTCGTCCACCAGCAACCCCAGCGCCAAGATCAACGAGCCGAGGGTGATACGGTCAAAGTTCTTTCCTGTGGCCGCCATCACGACAAACACGACGGCCAACGTCAACGGCACAGCCGCCGCAACGACTACACCGACACGCCAGCCCATACTGAGAAAACAGACCAGCATCACCACCAGCAGCGCGACGAAAAACTTGATCATGAACTCGTCAACCGCTGAGCTGATATTGACCGATTGATCAGTCACCTTGGACAGCGACATGCCCAACGGCATACCTTCATTAATCTCACTCGTCTCGGCATCAAGGGCCTTACCTAGCTCAAGGCCGTTCCAGCCCTCACGCATGACGACGCCCAGCAACACAGCCTCTTCACCGTTGTTGCGCACCAAAAATGTTGCTGGGTCTTCATAGCCACGCTCGACCGTCGCCACATCAGACAGTTTTAACGTACGGCCTTGAGCCGAAATGGGCGTGTCGCGGATCTTCTGCACCTTGTCAAATGCACCGTCCAGACGCAGGAACACCTGGGGCCCATCGGTGTCGACCGAACCCGCAGGGGTGAGGACGTTCTGAGTGTTCAGTGCGGCAAAGATGTCTTGAGGTGCGATGCCCAAGGTGGCCAGCCGATCATGGGAAAACGAAACATAGATACGCTCGGGCTGCTCCCCAATGATGTTGACCTTCTTCACTCCCGGTACGTGCAATAGACGCTGGCGTAGCGACTCAGCATCACGCACTAACAGGCGCTGTGGCTCACCTTTAGCTTTCAGGGAAAACAGCGCAAAGGTCACATCCGAAAATTCGTCGTTGACCATTGGCCCAACGACTCCTGCGGGCAACTTGCCTGCCTCGTCATCGAGCTTTTTACGCGCCTGATAAAACTGCTCCTGTACCGCTGAGGGCGGCGTGCCATCAAGCAGTGACACCATCGTGAAGGCCAAACCAGGGCGGGTATAGGTTTCAGTGCGGTCGTACCATTTGAGTTCTTGTAGGCGTTTTTCGAGAGGCTCTGCGACCTGATCTTGCATCTCTTGGGCTGTGGCGCCCGGCCAAGCGGTAATGACCGTTAACTGTTTGACCGTAAACGGAGGGTCTTCGGCGCGCCCTAGCTCAAAGAACGACAAGATGCCTGCAACGGCAATCAGGAAAATCAGAAACACCGTGATTGAGCGCTCCCGAACAGCGAGCGTAGAAAGATTAAAGCGGCCCTCACTCATGGACGACCTCCGGCAACGTTGACGTCATCCGGTTGAGGCAATCTGACGGTTTCACCTTCACGTAATAGATGTGCGCCTAGCGCAACGATCTGCTCACCGAGCTTAAGATCACCCGCAACACGCGCTGAATCATCGACCAGTCCCAAGACATGAACCGCTCGCCAAGTCACCTTGGCAGGTTCACCGACGATGACCCAGACCCCAGAGCCGTTGCCTGGGTCATAAAGTGCTGCAATAGGCACTTGCAGCGCTTGGGTTTGCGCCGTGTCATCAGCGATCCGAAGCGTGACGGTCGCACCTATTGGCGCGTTGGCCAGCGCGCCCTCAAGCACATAGCGCGCCTCAAAGGTGCGCGTCATGTGATCGGCCGAGTCAGACAACAGCCTCAATGTGGCGCTAACAGCAGAGGCGGTATTGCCGTAAAGCGTCGCTTGTGCGGTGGAGCCAATAGCCGGTCGCAACGTCTCGGGCAGGTGCACGACGGCTTCACGCTGACCAGCCCGTGCCAGTCGAACCACTGGTTGGCCCGGGTTCACCACCTGCCCTGGCTCGGCGAGCGTCTCGACCACAACGCCGTCAGCATCCGCAAAAAGCACCGCATAACCCGAAGCATTGCGAGCTACATCAGACTGCGCTTGGGCGGCACTGAGTTGAGCTTTGGCAGTATCTGCTGCGCTTTTGATTTCATCGTAGGCCGATGCAGAAATAGCGCCTGAGGCCACTAACGTGCGATATCGAGCCTCTTCATCTTTGGTCTGCTTGGCTCGAGCCCGAGCAGCGGAGACGGACTCTTGCTGCACCCGCGCCTGTAGCCCCAAGTCGACTGGGTCGAGGCGCATCAGCGGCTGACCCCGTTTAACGCTCTGACCGGTATCAACCAGACGCTCAAGCACCTTGCCTGCTACCCGAAAACCTAGGTCGCCCTGTACACGGGCGGCCACGACGCCAGTAAAAGAACGCGCAAGCTCGGGCGAAGCATCAACAACCGTGGACCTCACCAACGGGGCATGCAGACGGGGATCGTCAACGCTGGTTGAATCACTGCACGCCGTCAGGATAAGAGGCAACAAACTAGCGGCAATGGATAAAGGTCGAAGCCGGCGCATAGGTTCCCTTAACTAGGAATAGGACGAGCGTCGTATTTTTAGACTAGTGACCAAATAAGTCAATGGTCACTAAATTCAATTTTTAATTCCCCCAGCGAAGCCTATATCTATGAATATGGATCAGCAGGCACATAAAAAAATGTGACCACTATTAGAAGTGGTCACGCTCAATTCGATAAAAAGGGTAGCCGTTGGGCGTCTATAGATACACGCGTTAAACCGAACCTGCGATTAAGGCATCAAGCTACGCAAGATAAGGTTCGAGGTGAGGGTGGGAGCTTGCTCGACGAAATCAAGGTTGTACTGCAACAGCAAAGGATTGACGAATGGCCGTAGCGCTAAGTGTATGGCTGTGACTGTTTCATCCAGTGGGGTCTTGCGTTCAAACTCGCCGAGTTCTCGCCCCTGCTGCACGATGTGCAACACGAAACCTTTGATCTGAACGTCATAAGCTTGCGCACTGGGCCAGTTCTCCGACGCCGAGAACGCTGCAATGTCATACAGTTTTCGGTCGTTAAAGAACAAATTCACACCTGTAGCGATCACTGTGTTGACTAAACGTCGAAAGCGCTCAGTCGGCAATAAGTTCTCTTGGTTGATGGCCTGTTCCACCGCAGCCACTATTTCTGCCAAGCATCGGCTGCAGATGGCCTCACCGATCGCCTGTTTGGAATCAAAAAACTTGTAGATATAGGCTTTGGAAAAACCAATTTGCTTAGCGAGGTCGGAAACGGTGGTTTTGGCATAACCGTACTGACTGAAGTGCTCGCTGGCGGCCGCGATAATTTGATCTCGAATATCGTGTTCGACTGGGCCGCGGGCGCTGGGGATAGATGAGGGGGCTATTGGCTGGTTCATGGAGGCAATTTACTCGTCCTGTCGACAACTGACAATTCAGACTGGCAACCCTCAGGGCAAAAAACCGCAGCCTTTGCTTAAATTTCAACGGCGAATGACGGGGCGAGATCGATGCCTTGGCTAACAAGGACCGTTTGCACACGTTTGAGGCGTGCAACGCTCCTTGCGCCCTCCTTCTAGACCGTCATGCACAGCGCTACATCAAGTCTTCAGGCAACATCGTCAAGATAATTTTGCCGACGTTTTCTGCTGACTCCATTCGGCGATGGGCATCCGCTGCACGGGACAGTGGGAAGGTACTGTCAACCACCGGCTCCAAACTCCCTGCGCCATCGAAGCGGCTGAGCCAGTGATCGCGGAAGCGTTTGATCATTGCGTGCTTCTCTGGCTGGGTCCTGGACTTCATAACCGTCCCAATTATTTTCAGGTGACGATAAAGAATATGCTCCAGTTCAATAGTCACGGCACCTCCACCGCCAAGGATCCCGACCTGAACCAGACGGCCGCCATAAGCCAGCGAAGCAATATTGCGAGCGAAGTAAGGTTCGCCCACAAAATCAATCACCACATCGACCCCCTTGCCATTGGTTTTTTCAGCGATGACCCGGGCAAAGTCTTGGGTTTTATAGTCGATGGCGACCTCTGCACCTAAGTGCTCGACGCGCTGAAGTTTGCTGCTGTCGGTTGTCGCATAGACTGTCGCCCCAGTGGCGTAAGCCAATTGCACAGCAGCCGATCCTACCCCGCCCGCAGCGGCGTGAATCAATACCGAGTCGCCAGACGTGAGACGGGCCAAGTGCATCATCGCCTCATGAGCCGTGACGAACACCTCAGGTATGGCCGCTGCGTGGACATAATCGAGCTGCGCCGGGATAGGCATGGCCATGCGA
>NZ_LLWH01000020.1 GCF_001411475.1 Pseudomonas endophytica
TCCAAGGGATCACCTTGGCAGGGTGGGCGGCGCCCACCCGGCCAAGGCCCCAGCCGATAGAGCCGGATCCGACCAAGCTTTCTGCGCTACCCAATACCAAACGCGCGAGTAACAGGCAGGCCAGGCTCCAAGTCGGTGTTGCCGATAGCCAGCTGGACACCAGCATCAGCACGCCACTCAGGCCGCAACCCGCTAGCCCGAACATGACTGCGCGTTTACTGCCTTGAACATCAATGATTCGGCTGGCATAGGGGCGGCTCAGCAAGGTCGCGAGGTATTGCACGCTGATCACCAAGCCCGCAATGACGGTGCCATAGCCGAGATGGTTGTGAACGTATCCGGGCAGTACGGCCAGCGGGATGCCGATGTTTAGATAGCCGATAAAGGTAAACAGAACGATAGACACCACTTGCAGCGTGATAGCCATCGGGCGCTGTGTTTCAGGCATTGGATTGGGGTCCTGCGGGGAGCGGTTGGCTACAGATTATAGCGGTGCAACCAATTGTGTCGCGACTAAAGCAGCGAGTGCGTTTTCTTGAGTGCCGAAGCGTTTAAGCAGCAGGGCTTGTTTCTCTGGGCTGAGACGTTGCCAAAGTTCGATCATTTTTTCGGCAGTGCCGATCAGCACGTGGGTCTGTGTGTCGCTAAAGGAGTCAGTCACGCTTAAATCCGTGAGAAGAGAAGGGTGGTGCAATTGTGTCAGGCGGTGTGAAAAACAGAAGCTTTTCGCACCGCCTGATGTAACCGGTCAGTCTTCGCTGTCGGCTTTGAGGCTTTCTTGGGCCTCTTCCAGTGCGGGGTTTTCGCCACTGGTGTGTTGCGGGGTTGGCTGCTGATCTTCTTGCAGGCTTGGGAAGGGGAGGTTTGGGATCTCGTGCATCGTCGCGCTCCTCGCAAGGCGTGTTTTTAAATCGCTGGGTACATCGGCGCTTTTAAAAAGCTTGGGCAGGATACAGGAGAGAGTGTGACAATTTGTCTTTTTATGATGTCTGGCGCCGAATAGGGCGAATTTTCATCGTGCAAGGATCGCCCGCCACCTTTTTTTGTAGGGGCTGCCGCAGGCTGCGATCTTCTGCTTGTAAAGATCAAAAGATCGCAGCCTGCGGCAGCTCCTACGGTGTTATGTGCAGGCCAAGGAGGTGTGTTTAGCGAGTGCAGACTTGGGCAATGGCTTTGGCCAGTGCATCCAAGCGTGTGCCGTCCACTCCGGCTATATTTGCGCGGCCTGAGCCGACCATATACACGCTGTGTTTTTCACGCAGTACCTGCACTTGTTCAGCGTTTAAGCCGGTATACGAAAACATCCCGCGTTGCAGGTTGATGTGGGCGAAGTGCTCAGCCAAGCCAAACGGCGCGAGTGCTTCTACCAGACCGCTGCGCAACTGTGCGATGCGGTTGCGCATGGCGTGCACTTCGTCTGCCCATTGGGCTTTGAGTTGCGCATCACCCAGAATGGTTGCGACGACCGCCGCGCCGTGATCTGGCGGGTTTGACCACAGGTTGCGGGCCAGATTGGCCAGTTGGCTGCGCACGTCCGTCAGCTTTTCGGCGTCACCAGCGCACACGATCAATGCACCGACGCGCTCACGGTAAAGGCCGAAGTTCTTCGAGCAGGAGCTGGTGATCAACACTTCGGGCAATTGGGCTGTGAACAGGCGAGTGGACCAAGCATCTTCTTCCAGACCGTCACCGAAGCCCTGATAAGCAAAGTCGATCAGCGGCAGCAATTCACGACGACGTACTACCTCCAACACCTTTAACCAGTCGTCTTGCGACAGGTCAAAACCGGTGGGGTTGTGGCAGCAGGCATGCAGCAGCACCACATCGCCGATAGGCGCTTGCTCCAGCGTTTGCAGCATGGCCTCGACGTTGAGGGTGTTGTCGCTGCCCACGTACGGGTAGTGGCTGATCTTGACCCCGGCTGAGGCGAAGATCGTTTCGTGGATCGGCCAAGTCGGGTCACTCAGCCAGATCCCACGCCCCGGCAGGCAGTGCGCGATAAAATCGGCAGCCAAGCGTAATGCGCCGGTGCCGCCAGGGGTTTGACTCGCGCCTGCACGCTTAGCTTTGAGCAGCGGCGAGTCAGCGCCCAGTACCAGTTCGCTGATCAGCTCACCAAAACGGCTATCACCGTGGCCGCCGATGTAACTCTTGGTCAGTTGCTGATCCACCAGTCGCTGTTCGGCCTGCTTGACCGACTGCAAAATCGGCGTCAGACCATTGGCGTCCTTATAAACCCCCACGCCCAAGTCGAACTTGTTCGGGTTGCGGTCTTGGTTGTAGGCGTCGATCAGCCCCAGAATCGGATCGCCCGGCACCCGCCCAATGGCTGCAAAATGCATTACTTGCGGCCCTCGGCGGTTTTGGCCACGTCATCGGTGCGTGCAGCCATGATGAAGTCGTTGCGGTGCAGCCCTTTGATCGAGTGGCTCCACCAGGTCACGGTGACTTTGCCCCACTCGGTCAGCAAACCTGGGTGATGGCCTTCTGCTTCAGAGATTTCACCGACGGCGTTGGTGAAGGCCAGAGCGTGTTTGAAGTTCTTGAACAGAAAAACCTTTTCCAGTTGCATGACGCCGTCGCGAACTTCGATGTTCCAGTCTGGAATCTGCTTGATCAGAATCGGCAACTCTTCGTCGCTGACCTGTGGGGCATCGGCGCGACAGGCTTCGCAGTGGGCTTGGTTCAATGTGTTCATGGTGTCTTCCTGAATGGTTTTTTATTGGTTTAGAAAAATGATGGGTCAGGCCGCTTTAGGCTTGGGCGGGAACTTAGGGGCGTGCAGCCCCAATGCCATGCCTTTTTCGACCATGCCCATGATGTCTTCGTGGGCCAAGTCAAACAGTCGCTTCAAGTCCGGCAGGACAAAATACAGCGGCTGCAAAATATCAATCCGATACGGTGTACGCATCGCTTCCAACGGGTCGAATGCCTGATGTTCAGGTGCTGACGACAAGCTGTAAACCGTTTCTTTAGGCGAAGAAAGAATGCCACCACCATAAATGCGTTGGCCTTGTGGGGTGTCCACTAGGCCAAACTCAATGGTCATCCAGTACAGGCGGGCCAAATATACGCGCTGTTCTTTAGACGCTTGCAGGCCAAGCTTGCCATAGGTGTGGGTGAACTCAGCAAACCAAGGATTGGTTAGCAATGGGCAATGGCCAAAAATCTCGTGAAAAATATCCGGCTCTTGCAGGTAGTCCAGCTCTTCGGGTGTGCGAATAAACGTCGCCACTGGAAACTGCTTGCTCGCCAGTAATTCAAAGAAGGTCTGGAAGGGGATCAGCGCCGGCACCCTGGCAACTTGCCAGCCAGTGGTTTCACCCAGCACTTGGTTGATCTCACTCAATTGCGGGATGCGGTCGTGTGGCAGGTTGAGCTTTTCGATGCCTTGCATGTATTCAGGGCAGGCGCGGCCTTCGAGCAACTTGAGCTGGCGGGTAATCAGCGTATTCCACACCCCGTGTTCTTCGGGTGTGTACTCGATAAAGCCAGTAGCGTCTGGCTCACGGGCGACGTATTTCGTTTGCTTCATGGGGCTCTCCGCAAGAGAAATCGTTTTTTATTGTTTGGCAGCGGGTTTCGTTGCCTAAGTGATACCCCAAGCGTGCGCGCGGCGCAGTGGGTTGAAAGACGCGTGCCAGTCAGCGAAATCGAAAAATCGTAAATATTTCGTTACGCAAACAGGTTTCGGCTGTCATTATTGGTCGTGTGGTAGCAAAACCGTCACAAAAACGTGACAGTGAAATGCGCCTGAGAACAAAAAAGCCGACGTTCAACGTGACTGACCGCCCATTGCTGAGCCTTGCCCCATGCGTATCAAAGTTCACTGTCAAAACCGAATTGGCATCCTGCGGGACATTCTTAACCTGTTGGTCGCCTACGGCATCAACGTCAAACGTGGGGAGGTAGGCGGCGACCAAGGCAACGCGATCTATCTGTATTGCCCCAATCTGATCAACCTGCAATTTCAAGCGCTGCGGCCGAAATTTGAAACCATTGCCGGTGTTTTTGGCGTTAAGCGTGTAGGGCTGATGCCCAGCGAGCGCAGGCATATGGAACTCAATGCCTTGCTCGGAGCGTTGGAGTTTCCGGTCTTGTCGATCGACATGCTCGGTTCGATTGTGGCCGCTAACCGCGCCGCAGCACAGTTGCTCGGTGTGCGGGTCGATGAAGTGCCGGGGATTGCCCTGTCGCGATATGCCGAAGACTTTGACTTGCCTGAGCTGGTACGGGCCAATAAATCACGGATCAATGGCCTGCGGGTCAAGATCAAGGGCCATGTGTTTTTAGCCGACATTGCACCGCTGCAACTGGAGCACGATGACAGCGAAGCCATGGCCGGGGCGGTGCTGACGCTGCACCGCGCCGACCGCTTGGGTGAGCAAATTTACAACGTGCGCAAACAAGAACTGCGCGGTTTTGACAGCATCTTCCAAAGCTCGAAGGTAATGGCTGCCGTGGTCCGTGAAGCCCGACGCATGGCGCCGCTGGATGCACCGCTATTAATAGAAGGCGAAACCGGCACCGGCAAAGAATTGCTGGCCCGCGCCTGTCACTTGGCCAGCCCGCGAGGTCAGTCGCCGCTGATGGCGCTGAACTGCGCGGGTTTGCCCGAGTCGATGGCCGAAACCGAGTTGTTCGGCTATGGGCCGGGGGCGTTTGAAGGCGCGCGGGCCGAAGGCAAGCTTGGCTTATTGGAGCTGACTGCTGGCGGTACGCTGTTTCTCGATGGTGTGGGCGAAATGAGCCCGCGTTTGCAGGTTAAATTGCTGCGTTTTCTACAGGACGGTTGCTTTCGCCGGGTCGGCAGTGACGAAGAGGTTTACCTCGATGTACGTGTGATGTGCGCCACACAGGTTGATTTGTCTGAACTGTGTGCCCGAGGCGAATTTCGCCAAGACCTTTACCATCGCCTCAACGTGCTGTCATTGCACATCCCGCCATTGCGCGATTGTCTGGATGGGCTAGAGCCGTTGGTTGAGCATTTTCTGGATCAAGCCAGTCGGCAAATCGGCTGCCCGTTGCCGCGGCTTGCGCCAGCAGCCATGGAGCGTTTGAGCCACTATCACTGGCCGGGTAACGTGCGGCAATTGGAGAACGTACTGTTTCAAGCAGTGTCGTTGTGTGACGGCGGAGTGGTTAAAGTGCAACACATTCGTTTGCCGGACTACGGCGTGCGCCAGCCGTTGGGCGATTTTTCGATGGAAGGCGGGCTGGACCAAATCGTTGGCCGTTTCGAAAAAGCGGTGCTGGAACAGTTGTATGCCGAACACCCGAGCAGTCGCTTACTGGGCAAGCGCCTAGGCGTGTCGCACACCACCATCGCCAACAAATTGCGTGAGCACGACATCATCAAGCCGGGCAAGGAATCGTGAAATGTAGGAGATTCCCTGTCGTTCAGACGCCGCGCTGTCGCGCACGGTGTTTGAGTGCCTATCTGTTTTCGTAGGAGCTGACGTAGCCTGCGATCTTTTGATCTTCTACCGCAACATCAAAAGATCGCAGCCTGCGGCAGTTCCTGCGGGTCACCATTTGCCGCTATCGGCATAACCGCGCCGTTTTCCCGTCTGCAAGCCCTTAAACCTCAGCCGCCAAGACGCCTCAAGCCCCACACATAAAGCCTTTTGCGCCGTCAAATTAAAGTTGGTGCGCAAATTGCTAGTACCTCCGTAGTACAGCGGTGGGCGGCAAGCGTCCGACAGGCAGAGGAAAGAGCGTGGACAAGTACCTTTATGTGGCAATGACCGGCGCCAGTCAGAACGCTTTGGCGCAAAAGGCCCATGCCAACAATCTGGCGAACATCTCAACCAACGGCTTTCAGCGTGATCTGGAGCAAGCGCGCTCGATGCCAGTCTTTGGTGACGGTTTTCCGGCCCGAGCTTTTGCCTTGAGCGAGCGGCCTGCTACGGATTTCACCCCGGGCGCGCTGGTAGAAACCGGCCGCGACTTGGACATCGCCGTGAATGGCGATGGCTGGGTGGCCGTGCAAGCGCCCAATGGCGGCGAAGCCTATGTGCGCACCGCGAGTATGAATGTGGACTCTTTGGGCATTCTGCGTGCGGGCAACGGCATGCCGATTATGGGCAACGCCGGGCCGATCGCCGTGCCGCCGCAGCAGCAAATTGAAGTCGGCCAAGACGGCACCATCAGTGTCCGTGCGATGGGCGAGGGGCCGCGGGTGATGGCTGAAGTGGACCGCATTAAGCTGGTACAGCCAAACCTGCAAAACATGACCAAGGGCCTCGACGGCTTGATCCACACCGTCGACGGCCAGCCTGCACGGGCTGATGCCACGGTGCGCGTGACCTCGGGGTTTCTCGAAGCCAGCAACGTGAATGCCGTCGAAGAGATGACCTCGGTGTTGGCCCTCGCCAAGCAGTTCGAGCTGCACATCAAAATGATGAATACCGCCAAAGAAGACGATCAGGCCATGACGCGCGTCATGGCAATGAGCTAATTACTGACACGTTGCGCCGAAAAACCGGCGCACGAGGGGAGCACGCATGCTAGGCGCACTGTGGGTTGCAAAAACGGGTTTGGCGGCACAAGACACCAACCTGGCGACAATTTCCAACAACTTGGCCAACGTTTCGACCACCGGCTTTAAGCGTGATCGTGCCGAGTTTCAAGACTTGCTCTACCAGATCAAACGCCAGCCCGGCGCGCAGTCGACCCAAGACAGCGAGCTGCCCTCGGGTCTGCAAGTGGGCACCGGTGTGCGGATTGTCGGCACGCAAAAGAATTTCACCGCCGGTAGCTTGCAAACCACCGAGCAGCCACTGGACATGGCCATTAATGGTCGGGGTTTTTTCCAGATCATGCAGCCGGATGGCACCACGGCCTACACCCGTGACGGTACTTTCCACTTGGACTCCAACGGCCAGATCGTCACGGCCAGCGGCTTTGCTTTGGAGCCTGCGATTGTCGTGCCCGCCGATGCCCAAACCTTTACCGTCGGCCAAGACGGCACCGTGTCGGTCACCATCCCCGGCAACCCGGCAGCCCAAGTGATCGGCAACCTGCAGACCGCTGACTTTATCAACCCGGGCGGTTTGCAATCCCAGGGCGGTAACTTGTTTCTGGAAACCGCCTCCAGCGGCGCGCCGCAAGTCGGCACGCCAGGTTTGAACGGTTTTGGTATGACCATGCAAAACACGCTCGAAACCTCCAACGTCAGCACCGTTGAAGAAATGGTCAACATGATCACTACTCAGCGCGCTTACGAGATGAACTCCAAAGTGATCTCCACCGCCGATCAAATGCTGTCGTTTGTGACGCAAAATCTGTAATTAAGTGAGGCGGGAGAGGTCATGAAACGCTTTATTTCTGTTCTGGCACTGGGCGGTATTACCTTCTTGGCAGGCTGTGTCAGCCCGCCGCCACGCCCTAACGATCCGTACTACGCGCCGGTGCTGCCGCGCACGCCGCTGCCCGCCGCCGCCAACAACGGTTCGATCTATCAGGCAGGCTTTGAACAGAACCTGTACAGCGACCGCAAAGCGTTCCGGGTCGGTGACATCATCACCATCACCCTCAACGAGAGAACTCAGGCGAGTAAAAACGCCAACTCGGCCATTGGCAAAAACAGTAAGACCGACATCGGTCTGACCTCGCTGTTTGGCGGTGGCTTAACCACCAATAATCCGTTGGGCGGTGGTGACTTAAGCCTTAATGCTGGTTACAGCGGCAGCCGTGCAACCAAGGGTGACAGCAAGGCCGGGCAGGGCAATAGTTTGACCGGCTCAATCACGGTGACCGTGGCCGATGTTCTGCCCAACGGTATCATCGCCGTGCGCGGCGAGAAGTGGATGACCCTCAATACCGGGGACGAATTAGTCCGTATCGCCGGTTTGGTTCGCGCCGATGACATTGCCACCGATAACACGGTGCCTTCAACCCGTGTGGCCGATGCGCGCATTACCTATTCGGGCACCGGCTCATTTGCCGATGCCAGCCAGCCTGGCTGGTTTGACCGCTTTTTCTTAAGCCCACTTTTCCCTTTTTAAACCGGATCGAACATGCCGAACCTCAAGCATCTGCTGGCAGCCGTACTGCTGCTGTCGACAGCCCTAGGCGCCCACGCTGAGCGGTTGAAAGACATCGCCAGCATTTCCGGCGTGCGCTCTAACCAATTGATCGGTTATGGCTTGGTGGTCGGGCTTAGCGGTACGGGCGATCAGACCACGCAAACCCCGTTTACCCTACAAACGTTTAACAACATGCTGTCGCAGTTCGGCATTAAAGTGCCGCCGGGTTCGGGCAACGTGCAGCTCAAAAACGTCGCCGCGGTGTCGATCAGCGCCGAACTGCCAGCCTTCGCCAAGCCGGGTCAGGTGATCGACATCACCGTGTCCTCGATTGGTAACTCCAAAAGCCTGCGCGGCGGGACGCTGTTGTTAACGCCGCTCAAGGGCATTGACGGCAACGTGTACGCGGTTGCCCAAGGTAACTTGGTGGTCGGTGGCTTTGATGCCGAGGGCCGTGACGGTTCGAAAATCACCGTTAACATCCCTTCTGCCGGGCGGATTCCGGGCGGCGCCTCGGTTGAGCGTGCCGTGCCCAGCGGTTTCAATCAGGGCAATAGCCTGACCCTGAACCTCAACCGCTCGGACTTCACCACCGCTAAGCGTGTGGTGGACAAAATCAACGAACTGCTGGGGCCGGGTGTGGCGCAGGCGATTGACGGCGGTTCGGTGCGTGTGACTGCGCCGTTGGACCCAAGCCAGCGCGTCGATTACCTGTCGATTCTGGAAAACCTTGAGGTTGATCCGGGGCAGGCGGTGGCCAAAGTCATCATCAACTCGCGCACCGGCACCATTGTGATCGGGCAGAACGTCAAGGTATCGCCCGCGGCTGTTACCCACGGCAGTTTGACCGTGACCATTACCGAAGACCCGATAGTGAGCCAGCCTGGCCCGCTGTCTGGCGGCCAAACCGCCGTGGTGCCGCGCTCGCGGATCAATGCTCAGCAGGAGGCCAAGCCGATGTTCAAGTTCGGGCCGGGCACGACCTTGGACGAAGTGGTGCGGGCAGTGAATCAAGTGGGGGCGGCGCCAGGCGATTTGATGGCGATTCTCGAAGCGCTGAAACAGGCCGGCGCTTTGCAAGCCGACCTGATCGTGATTTGAGGCGCAGCCCATGGACATGCGTAACAGCGGGGCAATCGGTGGTAGCGACTCGGGAGCGTTTAGCGACCTCAATCGTCTGAACACCCTGAAGGTGGGCGACCGTGACAGCGACGGCAATATGCGCAAGGTTGCGCAGGAATTCGAATCGCTGTTCCTTAACGAAATGCTCAAGTCCATGCGTTCGGCCAACGAAGTACTGGGCAAGGACAACCCGCTTAATACCCCGGCGGCCAAGCAATACCAAGAAATGTATGACCAGCAACTGTCGGTGACATTGTCCCGGCAGGGCGGGGGCATTGGCTTGGCCGATGTGCTGATGCGCCAAATGTCGAAAAACAAGTCAGTGGTGCCGAGTCAAGGGGCTGAAACCCCCGCGGTCACCGCGCAAGCCGTAGCAACCGCGCCTGACAGCCCCTTTGTGCGCTCCAATGGCCAGCGCGCTTTGTGGGCAGCACGGGTGGTTGCGCCTGCCGCTGAGGGCGGGCACAAAAATGACATGGTGCTGCTCAACCAGCGTCGTTTGGCTTTACCCAGTAAGCTGACCGACCGTTTGTTGGCCGGGATTGTGCCGTCAGCAGACCCTGCGCGTTCAACCCTCAACACCAGCAGCGTGCCAGGCCGTACCAGCGCCTCGATGGACGCGGTGATCAACAGCAGCCGCAAGCCGATGCTTAGTGCCTCCGGCGTGCTGGGTCGGATGCAGGTTTATGGCCGCGCCGTGGCCCAGCCGCCTCTGGCCCCGGCCAAGCAGGCATTTGCGTCGCCAGATGCGTTTGTCGCCACGATGTTGCCGATGGCCCAGCAAGCTGCCGAGCGTATCGGCATTGACCCGTTGTATCTGGTGGCGCAAGCGGCACTGGAAACCGGCTGGGGCAAGTCGGTGATGCGTCAACAAAACGGCGACAGCAGCCACAACTTATTCGGGATCAAGGCCACCGGCAGTTGGCAAGGTGCGCAGGCACGTGCCATCACCAGTGAGTTCCGAGACGGGCAGAAAGTCAAAGAAACGGCAGACTTCCGCTCCTACGACTCGTACCAAGACAGCTTCCACGACTTAGTCACCCTGTTACAGAGCAACCAACGTTATAAAGAAGTGCTCAACGCAGCCGATAAACCAGAGCAGTTTGTTCGTGAATTGCAGAAGGCCGGTTATGCGACCGACCCTGAATACGCGAGCAAGATTTCGCAGATTGCCAAGCAAATGAAAACCTACCAGAGCTACGTCTCGACGGGTTCTCTCACGCACTTATAAGGTTTGAACCATGGCGAGTTTGATCAACATCGGGATGTCAGGGCTCAATGCCAGCCAAGGGGCCTTGGCCACGGTCGGCAATAACATTGCCAACGCCAATACCTCGGGCTACTCGCGTCAGCAAATCGTGCAGAGCAGCGCGGGCTCGCAGGCGGTGAGCGGGGTGTTTATCGGCACCGGCACCACCTTGGCCGACGTGCGCCGGGTCTACAACTCGTACCTCGACGCCCAGTTGCAAACCACCACCTCGCTCAATGGTGACGCTCAAGCCTATCTCGACCAAATCGGCTCGATTGATAAGTTGCTCTCAGACAAAAGCACTGGAGTCTCGGCGGCCCTCAACAGCTTCTTCGCCTCCTTGCAAACCGCTGCCGGATCGCCTGCGGACAGCTCCTCGCGGCAATTGCTGCTGACCGGCGCGCAAACCCTGGCCAACCGCTTTAATTCGATCTCGACCCAGCTCAATCAACAGAATGAAGGCATTAACAGCCAGTTGGACACCTTGAGTTCCATGGTCAACCAGCACACGGCCACGATTGCCTCGCTGAACAAGCAGATCACCCAGGCCACCACCGCGGGTAACACGCCCAATGATCTGATGGATGCGCGCAACGAAGCGGTGCGCACCCTCAATGAACTGGTCGGCGTGAGCGTTCAAGAACACGACAACGTGTACGACATCACCCTCGGCACAGGTCAGGCGCTGGTGCAGGGCGATACCTCAAATACCTTGTCGGCGGTGCCGAGCAAAACCGACAAAAGCCAGTTCAGCCTGCAAATTAACTACCCGCAGTCCAGTTCAGACGTCACTTCGGTGCTGACCGGCGGCAAAATTGGCGGCTTATTGCGTTATCGCTCGGACGTACTGGCACCGGCCATCAATGAACTGGGGCGCTCAGCCATCGTGCTGGCGGATGCGGTCAACCAGCAACTCGGTCAGGGGCTGGACGCCAATGGTGAGTTTGGCTCGTCGCTGTTCAGCAGCATCAACAGTGATAAGGCCATTAGCCAGCGCAGCTTGGCCGCGACTGGCAACAGCGCAGGCTCCGGCAACCTGAACGTCAACATCAGCAACAGCGGCGCGCTGACGACTTACGATTATCAAGTCACCTTTAGCAGCGACAACGAGTACACGGTCAAACGTTCCGACGGCACCAACATGGGCGCCTTTAAGCTCGATCAAGACCCGCCCGCAGTGATCGACGGTTTCAGCATGAGCCTCAATGGCGGTGCGCTGAGCAAGGGCGATAGCTTTAAAGTTAGCCCCACGGCCACGGGTGCCAGCAGCCTCAATGTGCAAATGACCGATGCCAGTAAATTGGCGTTCGCCGGGCCGTTGGTGGCCGTCAAGGGCGGCTCCAACAGCGGCACCGGCGCCGCGAGCGGTCTGAGCCTGTCGCAAGCATTGGATATTTACGGCGGCGCCGACTTGGGCAAAGCGCAAAGTGAAATCGAAGGCGCGATGCCTGTGCGCATTAGCTTTGATGAAGCCAGCGGCGGCACCCAGAGCTATCGCGTACTCAACGAAAAGGGCGAGAAAATCGGCGAAGGCACCCTTGTGCCGGGGCAAGACAACAAAGTCACGATCAAGGTGCCGGTACTCGACGCCTCGGGCGCTGCGGTCAGCAACCCGGACGGCACGCCGAAAACCGTGAACTTCGACACCACCCTAAGCGGCTCCCCGGCCAAAGGCGACAGCTTCGACATTCGCTTTAACAAGGACGGCAAGGCTGACAACAGCAACGCCAACCAATTACTGGGCCTGCAAACCAAGCAAACGGTGGGTGTCACCAGCGGTGGCGGGGGTGTGAGCTTGGGGACGTCTTACAGCCAGTTGGTGGCTAAGGTGGGCGGCAAAGCCAGCCAAGCCAGCGTTGACGGCACCGCTAACACCGCAGCGTTGGCCTATGCCACGCAAACTCGCAACTCGGTGTCGCAGGTCAACCTCGACGAAGAAGCGTCCAACCTGGTCAAGTTTCAGCAGTACTACACCGCATCGTCGCAAATCATTAAAGCGGCGCAAGCAACCTTCAGCACGCTGATCAACAGTCTTTAAGGGAGCATTCGACGATGCGTATTTCTACTGCCCAGTTTTTTGAGTCGACCAGCACCACCTACCAGAACAACTTCTCGTCGGTGATCAAGACTCAGCAACAGATTGACTCCGGCGTGCGCATTCAGACGGCTGCTGATGATCCAGTCGGTGCGGCGCGCTTGCTGCAACTGCAACAGCAAAAGGACATGTTGGGCCAGTATTCCGCCAACATGGACAGCATCAAGGCCTCACTGAGCAATCAAGAAAGCGTGCTCGACAGCATCAATACCGCGCTGCAAAAAGCCGGTGAATTGGCGCTGCGGGCGGGTGGTGTCACGGTCGACGCTGACCGTACTGCGATTGCCAACGAATTGGGCAGTATCGAAGACCAAGTGTTTAGCCTGCTGAACAGTAAAGATGCGTCGGGCAACTATATGTTTTCCGGCCCCAAACCAGACACCCAGCCGTATCCCCGCAACCACGAC
>NZ_LLWH01000021.1 GCF_001411475.1 Pseudomonas endophytica
AAGCGCAAAAAATCGGTCTGGCGAGCGTCTCGCGGGATGTATTTCTCGATAACGTTCGTACCGAAGAAGCCATCACCCAACAGCTCAACACGGCCATCAAACACGCCAAAGCCCACGGCTCAGCGGTAATGATCGGCCATCCTTATCCGCAAACCCTCGCGGTGCTGGAGCGCGAATTGCCCACACTCAAAGCCCAGGGCATTGAGTGGATCGACATCAAACAGATGATTAGCGTACGCAGCAATCAAGCCATGGACGGGCACGGCAAGAATGGGGTTTACCGCTGAATGAGCCTAGAGGAGCTGCCGCAGGCTGCGATCTTTTGGAGGAGTGCACGATTACAAATACCGGGCGCGGATTTTATCTACCTCGCCCTCGGCCTTGAGTTGATCCAGCGCTGTCTGCAGCTTGCTCACCAGCGCGTCGGGGACCTCTTTGTTCAATGCCAAGTACAACTGGGCCTGATTGAAGCGCAATACGGTTTTAAACCCCGAAATGCCCACTTGCTTGGCTAAAAACTGCCCAGCGGGGTCGCCCGTGGCCCACAGATCAATTTGCCCTGATTGCAGCTTTTTAGCGTTATCTTGATCGCGCAACACAATAACCGGAGTAAACCCCTGCTTGGCCAACGTCAAGGCGATGGCATCGTCTTTGTAAGCGCCTATTTTGTAGGGGCGAGCTTGCTCCAGCGAAGTTAGCTCAACGGGGCTATCGGCCCGTGCCAGCAGCACCCAGTCATCTGGGCCGAGCGGGCCGACCCACTTGAACAGGTGCTCACGCTCAGGCACACGGGCCGTCACGAAAACACCATAGTTGGGGTTATCGAGGGCCAAGTTGTAGATACGCTGCCAAGGGAAGCGCAGGGTCATGCTGTAACCCACATCGGCACGTTTAAATGTTTCACGCAGAATGTCGACAGCAATCCCTTCAAGGTTCTGATTCTGCGCAAAGTTTTTGCCGTTTTTGGCCATGTTGTACGGCGGGAAGTTTTCTGTCAGCAGTACCAGCGATGGGCCTTCAGTTTCATCAGCAAAAACGCTACTCACCAGCAACATCGTGCAACCGGTAAGCCAGAGATACAGACGTTTAAACATAACATTCACCCAAATCCATGGTGTGCCAAGAGTGCCGTGGGCTTGGCGAGCTGTCCAGTCGCCTTTGGACACAAGAGCGCCCGCACGCAGGCGTATGTGAACGCCAGAAACACAGTGTTTATCGGATGCAGTGGGCAAAACATTGAAGCATCAGCGCCCATTGCGGGCGCTGATGGGCCAGGTGCTATTAGCGCACCACAATCCCGCGCTCAGCCATATAGGCTTTGGCCTGCGGCACGGTGTATTCGCCAAAATGGAAAATACTCGCGGCCAACACGGCACTGGCGTGGCCTTCAAGGATGCCATCGGCCAAGTGTTGCAGGTTGCCGACACCCCCCGAAGCGATCACTGGAATCCCCAGCGCATCGCTGATGGCACGGGTCACGCCCAGATCGAAACCACTTTTCATACCGTCCTGATCCATGCTGGTCAGCAAGATCTCGCCAGCGCCCAAGTCTTCCATCTTCTTCGCCCACTCTACGGCGTCGAGACCGGTGGGTTTACGGCCGCCGTGGGTGAATATTTCCCAGCGCGGGGTCTCACCCGGCTGTGAGACTTTTTTAGCATCAATCGCGACCACGATGCACTGCGAGCCAAAATGCTGCGCCGCTTCGCCCACAAATTCCGGGTTAAACACCGCGGCGGTGTTGATTGATACCTTGTCGGCACCGGCATTCAGCAGGTTGCGAATGTCTTGGATGCAGCGCACACCACCGCCCACGGTCAGTGGGATAAACACTTGGCTGGCCATGCGTTCAACGGTATGCAGCGTGGTGTCGCGCCCGTCGACGCTGGCCGTGATATCGAGAAAGGTAATTTCGTCAGCACCTTGCTCGTCATAACGACGGGCGATCTCAACCGGGTCACCTGCGTCGCGGATGTTCTCGAACTTAACGCCCTTCACAACCCGGCCGTTATCCACGTCCAAGCAAGGGATGATGCGTTTGGCCAGCGCCATGCGGTTCTCCTCAGCCTTTATAGCTATCGCAGAAGGCTTGCGCCTCGGCCACATCCAGCGTGCCCTCATAGATAGCACGGCCGGTAATCGCGCCGACAATGCCTGGCGCCTTGGCGTCTAGCAGGGCCTTGATGTCCCCCAGGTTGTGGATGCCGCCTGAAGCGATCACCGGAATGCTCGTGGCAGCGGCCAACGCTGCGGTGAACTCCACGTTGCAGCCCTGCATCATGCCGTCTTTGGCGATGTCGGTATAAACGATGGCAGACACACCGTCGGCCTCAAAGCGCTTGGCCAAGTCGATGACCTGCACGTCGCTGACTTCAGCCCAGCCGTCAGTGGCCACAAAGCCATCTTGTGCGTCCATACCGACAATGATTTTGCCCGGAAAAGCGCGGCATGCTTCAGCCACGAACTCAGGGTTCTTGACCGCTTTGGTGCCCAAAATCACGTAGCTCACGCCCGCCTTGACGTAGTGCTCGATGGTTTCCAGCGAGCGAATGCCGCCACCAATTTGAATGGGCAGGTGCGGGTAACGTTTGGCGATGGCGGTGACCACTTCGCCATTAACCGGCTGCCCCTCAAACGCACCGTTCAGGTCAACCAGATGCAGACGACGGCAACCGCCTTCTACCCATTTGGCCGCCATGCTCACCGGGTCATCGGAAAACACCGTGGAATCTTCCATACGGCCTTGGCGCAGACGGACACAGGCACCGTCTTTAAGATCGATAGCGGGAATAATCAGCATCTGGCAAACCTTTAAATTCGGGAGTCGGAGACTCGCAAGTCAATTCTTTTCAAGCGCCCACAAGTCACTTTCGATGCTCTCGAACCTCTCTTTGAGGTGCGCCTGCACATCGAAAATCGCGCGATTGTAGTAATGCGGCGCGATTTCGCGAGTGAACAGCTCAAGGATTTCAGCCGCTTCAAATGAACCCAAGTCCAATTCGAAGCGGTCTTCCATAAAGCGTTTAATTTTGCTGGTGGCTTCGCTCTCTTGCTCGGGTGTGAGCGTGAGAATCGGCGGCTTAGGCTTGCGCGGCGCCATTACCAGCGCCCGTCCCACGCCACGAAGTTTTCCAGCAACTGCAAGCCGTGGGTGTGGCTCTTCTCGGGATGGAACTGCACCGCAAAGCGCGACCCTTCAGCCAGCGCGGCGGCGAAGTCAACGCCGTAATGCCCACCACCGACCACTTGGCGAGGGTTACCCGCTTGGATGTAGTAGCTGTGGACAAAATAGAAGCGCGCCAGATCAGGAATGCTGTGCCACAGCGGGTGATCGACCTTATGTTGCACTTGGTTCCAACCCATGTGCGGCACTTTTAAATGCTCGCCGTTTTCGTGCAGATCTTTGCCAAAAAACTTTACCTGGCCTGGGAACAAGCCGATGCAGTCAACACCACCGTTCTCTTCGCTGCTGTCGAGTAGCGCTTGCATACCGACACAGATCCCGAGAAATGGACGGTCTTGGCTCACTTCGCGCACCAGCGAATCGAACCCCAAACGGCGGATTTCAGCCATGCAGTCGCGAATCGCTCCCACACCCGGAAACACCACACGGTCGGCTTCGCGAATCACGTTGGCATCGCTGGTAATCAGCACGCGACCGGCACCAACGTGCTCCAGCGCCTTGGCCACCGAGTGCAAATTACCCATGCCGTAGTCGATTACCGCCACTGTCTGCATCAGAGCACGCCCTTGGTCGATGGCATTTGCCCTGCCATGCGCTCATCCAGCGTGATCGCCATGCGCAGTGCGCGGCCGAATGCTTTGAACACGGTTTCGATTTGGTGGTGAGTGTTGGTGCCACGCAGGTTGTCGATGTGCAGGGTCACGTTGGCGTGGTTCACAAAGCCCTGAAAGAACTCCTGAAACAGATCAACGTCAAAACCGCCGACTGTCGCACGGGTGTAGGGAATATGCATTTGCAGGCCAGGGCGGCCAGAGAAGTCGATCACAACACGCGACAGCGCTTCGTCCAGCGGGACATAAGCGTGACCATAGCGGGTCATGCCTTTTTTATCGCCGACCGCTTGGCTAAAGGCTTTACCAAGAGTAATACCCACGTCCTCGACGGTATGGTGATCGTCGATATGCAGGTCGCCTTTGCACTCGATGTCTAGGTCGATCAGCCCGTGTCGGGCGATCTGGTCGAGCATGTGCTCAAGAAAAGGCACACCGATATCAAATCGGGCCTTACCGGTCCCATCCAAGTTGATCGAGGCTTTGATCTGGGTTTCCAGAGTATCGCGCTCGACTGACGCCTTACGTTCGGCCATCACCAGCTCCGCAAAATCATTGGGCGAAAAAGGTGGCCATTATAGGCACGGGTCAGGCAAACAAAAACCCTGTAGGCGCGAGCATGCTCGCGATCTTTTGATCTTTAAAAGATCGCGAGCAGGCTCACTCTTACAGATAAGTGGCGAGTTTTAGTGGAACAACACCGCCGTCTTCTGCACGGTGATCCACACCCCCCATAGCAACGGAATGCCCACCGCCAGCCATGCGGCAATGGTTAATGGACGCGTGCCCGGCGCAGCCTTCCACTCCAGCGAAGTCGTGGCATCTGCACCTTTGTCATGCCCCAGCGCCTGCTCAGCCGCTAACTGTTCGTCGGTCATGAAGTACTTATCAGCCACTGGGCGAACCAGCAAGTTGCAGATAAAGCCCAGCACCAGCAGCCCCGCAAGGATGTACAACGTGATGTCATACGCAGCCGCACGCGGCACGCCAATGCTCAGTTGGTACTCACGCAGGTAGTTGACCAACACCGGCCCCAACACGCCCGCCGCCGCCCAAGCGGTCAACAGACGACCGTGGATCGCCCCGACCATTTGCGTCCCGAACAAGTCCGCCAAGTACGCTGGCACCGTGGCAAAACCACCGCCATACATCGACAAAATGATGCAAAACGCAGCCACAAACAGCGATACGTTGCCCAAATGGCCCAAGTTGGGAACCAGCGCGTACAGCGCAAAACCCAGCGCGAAGAACACAAAAAAGGTGTTTTTACGCCCCAAGTAGTCAGAGAACGATGCCCAAAAGAATCGCCCGCCAATGTTGAACAAGCTCAACAGCCCCGTGAAGCCCGCCGCAATGGCTGCGATTTGCCCCAACTGCACGGCATCCAACTGGCTAAACGAGAGATCGTTGCCCAGCAACTTACCGGCGAACACTTCCTGCAACAAAGGCGAAGCCATGCCCAAAATGCCAATACCGGCCGATACATTCAGGCACAGCACCAGCCACACCAGAGCAAACTGTGGGGTTCTCCAGGCCACGTTCACATGCACATGGCGCTTGGTGATCATTGCGTTGCCGGTTTTCTTTGCCTCAGCAGTCCAGCCCGCAGGCTTCCAGCCGGTCGGTGGCACGCGGTACGACAAAGCACCGCCGATCATGAATACAAAATAAATCGCCGCCATCGCCACAAAGCTCTGCCATACGCCCACACCATCAGGCCCAGCAAAGTGCCCCATTAACGCAGTCGCCAACGGCGCGCCGACCATGGCCCCGCCGCCGAAGCCCATAATCGCCATGCCCGTCGCCATGCCGCGCTTATCCGGGAACCACTTGATCAGCGTAGATACCGGCGAGATGTAACCCAAGCCCAGACCGATACCGCCGATCACCCCCGAACCCAGCCACATCAGCCA
This sequence comes from Pseudomonas endophytica, assembly GCF_001411475.1. Classification (GTDB taxonomy): domain Bacteria; phylum Pseudomonadota; class Gammaproteobacteria; order Pseudomonadales; family Pseudomonadaceae; genus Aquipseudomonas; species Aquipseudomonas endophytica. The sequence continues at coordinate 5,709 of NZ_LLWH01000021.1, forward strand.
AATTTGATGGGTATAAATGCCCAGCGCCGAGATCAGCAAGCCGCCGCACCAGCACAGCGCCGATACCACACCGGCCTTGCGTGGCCCGGCATGTTCCAGCCAACCGCCCCATATCGCGGCCGAGCAGCCCAAAAAGATAAAGAACAGGGTGTAGATCCAGCCGAGCATCGAAATCGGCCAGTCACATTGCGATGAAAACACTTGTGCGATAAAACTCATGTCCGGCGCACAGGCAACCGGTTCGGTCACGCCCAAGGCTTTAGACAACGGCAGCCAAAACACCGAAAACCCGTAGGCCATACCGATGCACAGATGGATGGCCAACGCGGCGGGCGGAACCAGCCAGCGGTTGAAGCCCGGTTTGGCAATAATGCGTTCTTTAGACAGGAACGCAGGCTGTGAGGCATGACTGCCCGCAGCTGAGTTGTTTGTCATTGTTATCTCCCCCATGAATGGAATGTTACCCGGCGACGCACAACCCCCGACTTTGGCACCTTATGGGCACAGCCGTTTTTTGGGGCTCAGCTCAAGACGCGACAGCGCGTCTTAAAAGGCCGTGTAAACGGACGGAGATTAACACTTGAGCGTAGGCCAAAGCCCATACTGATGTGGTCTTTAAGACGCAAACTGATCCGATATTATCGAACCCCAGACGACGACCGCGTGGCGCTATACTCACCGGCTTAATTAAAAACTCCCCTTCACACAGATTTATAAGGACTCGCCCATGAAAGCGTTCGGCAAAATCCTGGGTCTGGTGCTTCTCGGGTTGTTGCTGATCATCGTGGCGCTGGGCTTTGCCCTCAGCCATCTTTTCGATCCCAACGACTATAAAGACGAGATCCGCCAGATAGCCCGTGACAAAGCCCACATTGAGCTGACCCTCAATGGCGACATCGGCTGGAGCCTCTTCCCGTGGCTTGGCTTGGAACTGCACGATGCAAGCGTGGCGACCCTTACAGCGCCTAACAAACCTTTCGCTGACCTGCAGATGCTGGGGTTGTCGGTGCGCGTTCTGCCGCTGTTGCGCAAAGAAGTGCAAATGAGCGACGTGCGGGTTGAAGGTTTAAACCTGCACCTGACCCGCGATAAAGACGGCCGTGGTAACTGGGAAGACATCGGCAAGCCAGCACCCGCAGCGCCAGGCACTGAAACCCCAGTGGCCGATAGCAGCCAGCCTGGCACTGACGCCTCACAAGCCGCCAGCCAGCCGCTCAAGCTCGATATCGACAGCCTGACCGTGAACAATGCCCGAGTTGAATACAACGACGAGCAAAGCGGCCAGCAGTTCAGCGCCGAGAGCATTCAGTTGAGCACCGGCCCGGTTCACGAAGCCACCAACATCCCGGTCAAACTGACCGCGTTCTTGGGCACCAACAAACCCGTCATGCGGGTCAAAACAGAACTCGACGGCAAGCTGCGCTATGACCGCGTGCTCAAGCGCTATCAGTTTGAAGACATGAGAGTAGTGGGCGAAGCTTCGGGCGAGCCGCTGCAAGGCAAGACCATGAACTTCTCCGCTTCAGGTCAACTTTTGGTGGATATGGCTGCGAACGTCGCCGAATGGAGCAGCTTAAAGATTTCCGCCAACCAACTGCGCGCCCTCGGCGAATTCAGAGCCAACAGCCTCGATAAAACCCCGCAAATCAGTGGCGGCTTGTCGATTGCCCAGCTGGATCTGGCCCGGTTTCTCGACAGCATCGGCCATCCTTTGCCAGCGATGGCGCCGGGCAGCCTGAGCAAGTTCGAAATGGTCACTCGCCTCGCAGGCACACCAACCAGCGTGGCCTTTGAAGACCTAAAACTGAACGTCGATGACAGCACCTTCAGTGGTCGCATCGCTATCGAAGACTTCGCCAAGCAAGCCCTGCGTATTCAACTTAAAGGCGACACGTTTGACGCCGATCGCTACTTGCCGCCTAAGTCCGACGAAGCTAACGGCGCCACCGCCGCACGCAAGGCCGAAGTCAAAGGCAGTGAAGACAGCGCGCTGACCGCCTCGGGCGACAGCCCTCTGCCAGACGCACCTACCCAAAGCGGCTGGAGCACCAGCAAGCTGCTACCTATCGCCCGCCTCAAAGCGCTGGACCTAACTGCCGATGTGAGCTTTGGCCAACTGACCCTCAGCAAACTGCCGATCCAGAACGCCGCGCTTAAAGCCAACAGCAAAGCAGGCGTCTTAACCCTTGAGAACCTGAGCGGCGGCCTCTACAAAGGTACGTTTGCTGCCAATGGCAGCCTTGATGTGCAACCCGACGTGCCGCGGGCCAAGCTGCAAACTCGCATCAATAACGTGCCCGTCGAGAAAATCCTACAGAGCCAGGGCCAAACACCCCCTGTGACCGGCCTGCTGACCCTCAACAGCAACGTGACCGCGAGCGGTGACAGCCAACGTGCCCTGATTCAAAGCCTCAACGGCACCGCCAGCTTCGTCCTCAACAACGGCGTATTGCTCAATGCCAACATTGAACAGCAACTGTGCAAAGCCATCTCGACCCTCAACCGCAAAACCCTGAGTGGCGCCCCGCAAGGTAAAGACACGCCGTTCAATGAGCTCAAGGGCAGCTTGGTGTTCCGTAACGGCGTGGCCAGCAACCAAGACCTGGTTGTGCGCATCCCCGGCCTGAGCGTCAAAGGCGATGGCGACATCGACTTGCGCGTACTGGGTATGGACTACCGCATCGGCATCACCGTTGAAGGTGACACCCGCCCAATGCCGGACCCGGCCTGCCAAGTGGGTAAAAACTTTGTCGGTATCGAGCTGCCCTTGCGCTGCCGTGGCCCGCTGGAGCTAGGCGCCAAAGCCTGCCGCCTGGACAAAGAAGGTTTAGGCAAAGTCGCCGCCAAAATGGCTGGCAACAAACTGAGCGAAAAGCTTGAAGAGAAACTGGGCGATAAAGTCAGCCCGGAACTCAAGGACGCGCTCAAAGGGCTGTTTAAACGATGAGAGATGAGCAGTTCGCCAGTGCGGTGCTGGAATGGTATGACCGCCACGGCCGCCACGATTTGCCCTGGCAACAGGGCATTACCCCGTATCGGGTGTGGGTGTCAGAAATCATGCTGCAACAGACTCAGGTCAGCACCGTGCTCAACTACTTCGACCGGTTTATGGCGTCGTTGCCAACGGTCGAAGCCTTGGCCGCAGCCCCTGAAGACGAAGTGCTGCACCTGTGGACAGGTTTGGGTTACTACACCCGCGCCCGCAACTTGCAGAAGACCGCGAAAATCGTCGTCGAGCAGTACGCCGGCGAATTCCCGCGGGACGTTGAAAAGCTGGTCGAACTACCGGGCATCGGCCTGTCCACTGCCGGGGCGATTGCCAGCTTGAGCATGGGTCTGCGCGCGCCCATCCTCGACGGCAACGTCAAACGGGTATTGGCGCGCTTTACCGCGCAAGAAGGTTATCCGGGCGAGCCCAAAGTCGCCAAACAACTGTGGAACACTGCAGAGCGCTTCACGCCCTACGACCGCGTCAACGCTTACACCCAAGCAATGATGGACATGGGCGCCACGCTTTGCACTCGCAGCAAGCCCAGTTGCCTGCTGTGCCCACTGGAACACCACTGCGAAGCGCACATGCTGGGCCTGGAAACACGCTATCCGATCCCCAAGCCTCGCAAAACCATCCCGCAAAAACGTACGCTGATGCCGTTGCTGGCCAATGCCGAGGGCGAGATTCTGCTCTACCGTCGCCCATCGACCGGCTTGTGGGGCGGTTTGTGGAGCTTGCCAGAGCTAGATGACTTCGATGACATCGCGGCCCTGGTACAACAACACTCACTCGCCTTAGGCACGCAACAAGAACTGCCCGGTCTCGTCCACACCTTTAGCCACTTCCAACTGGCGATTGAACCGTGGTTGATCCGGGTCCACGCTTACGGCCATCACGTGGCCGAGGCTGACTGGCTTTGGTATAACCTCGCCACCCCGCCGCGCTTGGGCCTTGCTGCCCCAGTGAAGAAGCTGCTCAAACGCGCAGCCGACCTAATACACGCAGGAGAAACCTCATGACCCGCACCCTCGTATGCCGCAAATACAAAGAAGAACTGCCCGCTCTTGAGCGCGCCCCATTCCCGGGCGCCAAAGGTCAGGACATTTTTGACCACGTCTCGGCCAAAGCGTGGGCGGATTGGCAAAAACACCAAACATTGCTGATCAACGAAAAGCGTTTGAACATGATGAACGCCGAAGATCGAAAATATTTGCAGGGCGAGATGGATAAGTTCTTCAGCGGCGAAGAATATGCCAAAGCCGAAGGCTACGTTCCGCCGAGCGAGTAAACCCCGGTTTTAAAGGGTTTGGCCCGTAAGCGACGGTAATAATTAAAATTTTTTGAAAAAAGTGTTTGACGGAACCTCGGAAAAAGCTTCTAATGCGCCCCGTTGCCCAGATAGCTCAGTCGGTAGAGCAGGGGATTGAAAATCCCCGTGTCGGCGGTTCGATTCCGTCTCTGGGCACCACATTCAGCTTTGATGTGGTGTTCACACCACGCCAAAGCCATTAAAAAACCCGCCTAGTGCGGGTTTTTTATTGGGTGCGATTTTTCTTCTGAGCCGCCACCTCTCTTGGCGATTGCAAAGAGATGAGGTTCAATCCTCTCTTCAGCCTGCAAGGACACCACCTTCCAATGTCATCGCCAAAAAAACAGCAAAAGAACGCGCAGCGGGCTAAATCTAAAGCCAAGCAGAACCGCATCGGCAAGCCCGCTAAAACCTCGGCTGCCCAGTGGCTCGACCATCCGTTCGATGACGTAAAAATCGACCTGAGCACGTTCAACTTCCAAGACATCCTCGATAACGGCTTTGACCCGGCCGATTACGATGACCTGTTCCAAGTCATGAAAGCCGCTGAAGCCATCAATCTGCAAACGATGTGCACGGTATTCCTGCAATATCCGGTGCTGGAGTTAGTGATTTCGGAAGAGGAAGAAGAACCCGCCACTGACTTCCTGATGGGGTTGTTGATCGAATACCGCATTGCCATTCACGGCGATGACGAAGACAGCGCCGTGGCCTGGATCGAAACACCAGCGTTCCAGAAAGCCTACGTCGATGCCTCGCGTTTATTGCAAGAGCGCAACGCTCGCAGATCGGAGTAAATCTTGTAGCGATGTCCTGATCTGCCGGAAGGTCAAAAGATCGCAGCCTGCGGCAGCTCCTCCAAGATTTTGCGACTGCCTGCAGGAGCGAGCTTGCTCGCGATCTTTTGATCTTAAAAGATCGCTCGCTCCTTCAGCGGGGTAACGATCAACGGGTGAGGCATCCCTCAGGCTTGTGCACCCGCACGCTAGACGGCGGATTCTTTGCCAATTTGTTCGCAGGCCTGCGCGGGCGCTGCAATAACTCGCCGCCACAGTTAGGGCACAGCCCGCCTAATTTTTGCTCCACGCACGTCGCACAAAAAGTGCACTCGAACGAGCAAATCCGCGCTTGAGCAGACTCAGGCGGCAGGTCGCAATCACAACATTCACAACTGGGACGTAACTCGAGCATGGGCACCTCGTCGTAATCAGGACAATAATTTTCTTTTTAGTTAAGACGCTTCTTTCAGAAAACCAACTGACAACCGGCATAGCAAAATAATTGCACTTTTTTGACAGCCTGGATTCAGATAGTCATGAGCGCCTATTTTTTAGCGCACACAGAGAGCCCCGAAACACCGCATGGCACAGGACACTCATACCCCGCCAGGATTTGATCTACACACCCAACTCAACACCCGCGCGCTGGAGCAAGATCTCCAAGCGCTGAACATTAACACCAGCGTACTGGCATTGTGCCGCAATGAAGCCCTTGACGCTGGCTGTTCAACTTTTAGCTGTTTCGAGCGTCGGCTCGAACGCGAGGAGGTGCTGTTGTGAATCCGCTAGAGACTCAAACTTTTGAAACCTTACTGAGCAATTGCGCCGACGAACCGATTCGCTTTCCTGGCGCTATTCAGCCCCATGGCCTTTTACTGACCCTGTCTGAGCCGGATCTGCACATCCAGCAAATCAGCGCCAATGTCCAAACCCTGTTTGGCCTGTCACCTGCCGTGCTGTTGAATCAGCCGTTGTGCACGTTGACCGGCCCACAAGCCGCAACCCTCGTTAAGCAGGCCGCGCACTGCGCTGGGCACGTCGATGTACCGCCTGTGGAACTGAGCCTAAAAGGTGTCCAGTACGAAGGGTTGCTACATCGAGACAATGGCTTGTTGATTCTGGAGCTTGAGTTAAAGCCCGATGATGCTGAGCGGGTGAATACGATGGCCAAGGTCCGCAACCTTAGCCGCGTGCTGCAAAGCCTGCAGGCCGCCAAAACCCTGCCCGCGCTGTACGACATTTGCGTAAAAGAAATTCAGGCGCTGACGGGCTATGACCGGGTGCTGATTTATCGCTTTCAAGATGAAGGCCACGGTCAGGTGATCGCCGAGGCCTCGTCTGCGTCGATGGAGTTGTTCAAAGGCATGTTCTTCCCCGCCTCTGACATCCCCGAGCAGGCGCGCGAGCTGTATCGCACGCATTGGCTGCGCATCATCCCTAACGCCGACTACACACCGGTAGAGCTGGTGCCACGGTTGCGCCCCGACACTCAACAGCCGCTGGACCTTAGTGCAGCAACGTTGCGCAGCGTGTCGCCGATCCACTGCCAGTACATGAAAAACATGGGCGTGCTGTCCTCCATGAGTATCTCGCTGATGGATGGCGAGCGCTTGTGGGGCTTGATCAGTTGCGGCCATCGCACGCCGCTGCACGTGCCACACGAACTGCGCATGGCATGCCAAACCATCGGCCAAGTGCTATCGCTGCAAATCAGCGCCTTGCAAACCCTAGAGATCAACCACCAGCGTGAAGCCAAACTGGACGCTTTGGTGCATCTCAATAGCGCGATGGTGCAGGGCTCTGAGAGCGTGTTCGACGGCTTGGCACAGGAACACCAACAGTTGATGGGCCTGACGCAAGCCACCGGTGTGGCCATCATTGAAGGCAACGTGCTGCATCAGTACGGACAATGCCCAAGCACCGAGCAGATTCGCGACCTGTACCAGTGGCTCAAACACAGTCACCAGCCGGTGTTCTCAACCCACAGCTTATCGGCGCTCTATGCACCGGCCGCGGCCTACAAAGTCATTGCCAGCGGCTTGTTAGCCATGAGTCT
>NZ_LLWH01000022.1 GCF_001411475.1 Pseudomonas endophytica
GTCAATTTTAACCGGGCTACTAAACCCGACCGCTGTTTTGGCAGCGATGGGCCGAGACTATTCCCCGAATTGCACAGGCGCAAGCGAGCGGGAGTTTCTAGGATGTTTCACCGGATTGAAAGGGAAGCGTCGTACGAAATGGCTGATTTTGAGGGCGAGCGTTAGGTTTCGTCCCAATTACATTGTGTCCTTGACCCAGGTTGGGCGCTCTAAAGACCGTCAGCGTCCATGAGTGTTGCTGACTTTTCTCACTCAAGGAGCAACCTGTGAAAAAACTGTCTCACATCCTGCTGTCGGGCTTGACTGCCGCAGCCCTGTTGACGCTAGCCGGTTGCGCGGCCACGGAAAGCTCCCGGGCGTTGCCGGTCGAAAAAGTTGCCAGTGCCAACGTTGCGTACGCCGGTGTGCGGGTACCGATTGCGGTCGGTAAGTTCGACAACCGCTCCAGCTACATGCGCGGCATCTTTTCCGATGGTGTTGATCGCCTCGGCGGGCAAGCCAAAACCATTTTGATCACCCACTTGCAGCAAACCAACCGCTTCAACGTGTTGGACCGCGACAACATGCGCGAAATATCCGAAGAAGCGGCGATCAAGGGCACCGTCCAGAAGCTCAAAGGCGCTGATTATGTGGTGACCGGCGACGTGACTGAGTTCGGTCGTAAAGAAACCGGTGATCGTCAGTTGTTCGGCATTCTGGGGCGCGGCAAGACCCAAGTGGCTTACGCCAAGGTCAACCTGAATATCGTCAACATCAGTACGTCTGAAGTGGTGTATTCCACCCAAGGTGCCGGTGAGTACGAGCTGTCCAACCGCGAAGTGATCGGCTTTGGCGGTACCGCCAGCTATGACTCCACCCTCAATGGCAAGGTTTTGGATCTGGCCATGCGTGAAGCGATTAATCGCTTGGTCGATGGCATCAATGCGGGTGCTTGGAACCCACGCAACTAAAGAAAGACATCAAGGAGAAGTACACGGATGAGCAAGGCAGTGAAGTTAGCACTGACGTTGAGCGCAATTGCGATGGTTGCCGGGTGCCAAACGGCGCCCAAGCCTCTCTATCAATGGGAGAGTTACCAGCCGCAGGTGTATGAATACTTCAAGGGTGAATCCAAAGAAGAGCAAGTCGAGGCCCTGGAGCGGGATCTGCAAAAGATCAACGCCAGTGGCAATTCGGCACCACCGGGCTATCACGCCCACTTGGGCATGCTGTACCTGAGCATGGGCAAGGACGATCAGATGGTTCAGCAGTTGCGTACCGAGAAAGCGTTGTTCCCTGAGTCGGCAGGCTACATGGACTTTCTGCTTAAGAACGCCAAGACCGGAGACGTGAAATGAACCTCTTGAAACTCTCGGCAGCCCTGTTGGCCTTGGCGTTGCTGGGCGGTTGTGCCGCCCCCAAGACGGTGGATTACTCGGCGTTCAAACAAGCGCGGCCTAAGTCGATTCTGGTCCTGCCGCCGATTAATGAATCCCCGGAAGTGCAGGCCTCGTACAGCTTGGTGTCGCAAGTGACGTATCCGTTGGCCGAAGCCGGTTACTACGTGTTACCGATTGCCTTGGTAGACGAAACCTTCCGTCAGAACGGGCTGACCACGCCGACTGACATCCACGCTGTGGCCCCGGCCAAGCTGCATGAGATCTTCGGTGCGGATTCGGCGCTGTACATCACGGTGACGGAATACGGCACTAAGTACATGCTGATCACCAGTGACACCGCCGTCACGGCCTCGGCCACACTGGTCGATTTGCGCACCGGCACGACCTTGTGGACGGGCGCGGCACACGCGTCAAGCGAGGAAGGCAACAACAACGGTGGCGGTTTGGTGGGGATGTTGATTACGGCGGCGGTCAAGCAAGTGATCAACAGCTCTACCGATGCAGCGCACCCGATTGCGGGCATTGCCAGCGCGCGTCTGTTGTCGGCCGGCCAGCCGACCGGAATTCTGTACGGGCCACGTTCGCCCAAGTACGGTTCCGATTGATGGCGTCAGTGATGGGCGTTGAGTGAAGGTGACAGCGCAATAGCCTGTCGCATGCTCGCTCAGGTACGGTGCTGCATCTGCTTTTGGTAGGAGCTGCCGCAGGCTGCGATCTTTTGATCGTTAAAAACAAAAGATCGCAGCCTGTCTTCATCGGGGTGCACCGAGACTGGCGTGCAAGTTGTTACAGGGCTACGGCTTACGCTTCAAACCGCTGCGAAATACTCGAAAGCGGGGACAAGATGTCGTCCCAGACTTTTACCTGTAGATGCTCCAGTTGCTCCTTTTCGAGGGCTGTGAGGCCAAAATCATCAGGTCTTTCAAGCACATCGAAGAATTTGACGATGCGGCAGTCGAAGCGCCCGTCTCCCAAGTTTTCATTGACGATGTACAGCGGCAGCGCTTGTAGATTGAACAAGCGCGTTTGGCCCAGAGCTTTGCCGATGTCGAACTTGACGCTGTAAGCCAATTTTGAGTTGCGGCTGTCTGGGTGGTAGCTGACGAAATCGCCGAACGCGTAGATGACCAGCGCATCCTGTTTGCCGACGCGAGGGATGAGCTGTGCAGGCTGGCTGACATGCGGGTGGTTACCCAGAATCGTGTCAACGCCGCACTCAATCACTTTGTGCGCGGCCTCCACAATATTGACGTGGGGGTACATCTCGAACTCCCAACCCCAGTGGCAGTACGCGATGATCCAGTCCGCGCCCTTGGCGCGAGCCGCCGCGACCTGCTTTTTGATCAGTGTGTAATCGGGTGGCGGGTTCACATCGTTGAAGCGTACTTCGTTGGCCAAGTAGGGTTTGTCGGCGGGTAGCTTGTGGCCGTTAAGGTCGAAGGTATAAGCCAGCAGCGCGACTTTGATGCCGTTCTTTTCAAAAATCACGACATCGTTTTGCTCTTCTTGGCTTGCCGCCGTACCGGCATACAGCGCGCCTGATTTTTTAAGCACGTCTAGGGTGGCCAGCACGCCTGCCTCTTGGTAATCCATGGCGTGGTTGGTGGCGGTGCTGAAGAAGTTGACCTTCGCTTCCTCGCGAAACTTGTTAAACATGGCTTGGGAGGTGTTCATTCTGGCCGGTTCACCGGGTATCTGGTTTCGCCCAATCACAGCTTTGTTGTCTACCGTTGACTCAAGGTTGGCGCTCACGATGTCTGCGCTGCTGAAGAAGTCGGTGATGGCGTCGAACAGGTGCGGGGTGTTCTCGGGGATGAGCACATCAACCGCGAGTAAGTCGCCGGCACACGACACCGACACTCGAGGGATCACCGGCTTCACACCGCCAGGGTCTGGCGAGGGGTCTGTCAGGTTGAAAAATTTAAACTGTTGAGAGGCAAAAAACGCTTCAAGCCCCGAGCCGATTTCGGCCACTTCTAACTGGTTGAACCAGTACCGATACACCCACTTGAGTTTCTGGAAGGGGCTGCTGGAGATGTCGTACACCCCGGTTTCTGGCTGCGGGTAGTGGAACTGGTCGTAGCAAATGTAGCTCGCCAGCAGCACCGCCATTCTGGCCAGCGTGCGCTTGTTTTTGAGCTTTTTAAGGCACGGTGGCAGGTAGCTGAAGCCTGGGTCGAGAAAGATCGTTTCAATGGCGGTTTCGTCGTGTGCTGCCATCAGCTTGGGCAGCAGCGGCTGAACCTTGGCCCAAGCGTTGAGTGGCCCTTGTTGTGCAACCCAACCGAACAGCTCGCGAGCGCACTCGATCTCGTCCGGGCTGAGGGTTTCGGTCAGTTTCAGTTCGCCCAGCGATACCTGCTGAAGCCGCGTGACAACCTGCTCTCCCTGCTCATCAAGACAGGTCTTGATCTGCTGCATGATGTCTTTTAACGCTTCAATCAAATATGCATTCATCCTGAATATCCTTATTGGCTTGAGTAGGTGTTCCATCGACGGCTGGCAGGCGAGGGCAAACGTAAAGTAGCCCAGCAACAGCACTGCACATCGGCCGTGATGTGTCAGCTTGCTACGTGCTGGACAGCCCTTTGAGGGTCAGTGCCGTCACGTCTCGTGCTTGTTCTAGAACTCGGCGCTTCCAGTCGTCGCTATCAATGTAGAAGGCATCTCGGAGTTGTCGCTTTATTTGTGCGTGTTGAATGTCTGTTGCCTGCGGATTGTTTTGCAGCCATTGATCGGCACGCAGCGCGTTCAGCACAGCCGGGCCGGGTTTGGTGCCGAATTCTAGGGTCAAGCCGTTGTATTGCGCTTGGGCGCATTCGTGCATCACGGCCAGGTCTTGAGTGCCGTTTAGCATTGCTGATGATGAGGTGCCGTCTTCGCTGGAGGTGACATGCGGGCCCCACCAGTCTCGCGATCTGGCAATGTCTGTTGGAGTCATGTGCCCTTTGTAGATACGCTCGCCCACGCCATAAGGGCCTAAACCTGTGTGGATATCAATCCAGCCGATACGCTGGCATTGGCGGCCCAAGCGACGAATGATCTGGCGCAGTTGCAGGTTGCTCCACGTGGGTTGGGTGCCCGAGAAAAACAGGCCCTGCGGGTCGATGTGTTGACCGCTGGTGATCGCTGCTTGCAGGGCTTTAGGCCCGTGACGCAAAGCGTATCCGGCCAGACCGAGGGTGCTTAGAAGGGTCGGCGGTTGACGTTTTGGCACCAACAATGAGGCGAGGGCGCGGTATTGCGAGTTGGCTGGGCGCGGCTGTTCGAAGTCATTGAAGTTGCGGTTGAGGTCAACGTTGTCTTCGTTGACCCGGCGCAACCAAGAAAAGCCGTACGGGTTGAGCGCATGGATATACAGCACGGCCAGATCATCACGCTGGGTACGGCGCAACCAGTCTGGGTTACGCAGGTGATCGACTTGCACGCCTGAGCCGCAAAAGCCTTCAACCCCGTGTACACCGCTGCTCAACACCATCAGGTTGGCGGCGTTGGGCGAGCCCGTAAACACCACATCAATGGCTAACGTTTCGCCGTCGCGACCGGTCAGCGGATGCGGGTGGGATTCAACCTTCAAGCCTGCATTTTCGCTAGCTTCAAGGAATTTTTGCCGCGCTTGGGCGTAGCTTTGTGAAAAGCAGGATAAGTCCATCAAGCAGGTCCTATAAAAATCGTGAGGTGCGACGACGCACAGCAATCAGGTTGCTGGCGTCGTGGCTGTGCGAGCTAAGCCGGGCTGATAGCGGGTGAACCCGCGAGCGGAATGTGTGCGTTGAGTTCGCGGCGAGTGCGCTCAGGGTCGATCAGCACCAGCCCGAGCACGGTGAACAGCAGCAGGGCGATTCCAAACAAGCCAATGGCCAGCTCGAAGCCGGTCACCAGATTGCCGTTTTGCCAGCCAATGGCTTGGCCGACCACCAAGGGCGCGAGCATCCCGGCTGTGGTTAACAGCGCGATATGGATGGCCAGCATGCTGCCGCGCTGGCGAGCCGGGGAGATGTGGGCAACGATGCTAAAGCCGAACGCGGATAACAGGTTAAGCAGGATGCTGCCCACCAGAAACAAGCCCAGCGTCACGGTCAAACTTGAGGCGGTGAAGCCCATGATCATGTACGCCACTGCGGCGATCAGGCAGGCCAATAATGGCGGCACCACCATGGCTTTGCGGATGCTGGCGCCGCGTTTCATGGCGCGCTGGGCGAGGCTGGAAACCAGCAGGTTCATCACAATCACTCCCAGCGTGGTGGCAAGCACCAAGTAGCCGGACTGCATCGGGGTCATGCCCAGACCTTTTTGCAGGTAAGTCGGCAACCAACTGTAGAGCAGGGCGTTGGGCAGGTAGCTGCAAAAAGCGACCACGGTAATGCAGATAAACGTGCGGTTGAGCAATAGGCGGCTGTAAGGGTGGGTCGGCAGCACGTCGCCATTACTGGTTTTGGTGTCGTCATGTTGCCCTTCGCGGCCATAGAGTTGCCACAGCAGCAGCCAGATCAACCCCACACCGGCCAGCAGTACATAGCCTGTGCGCCAGCCGTATTGTTCGATCAACCGCGGCAGGGCAAGGGCTCCGCCAATGGCGCCGAGCATGATCGCGACCTGAATCAACGCCGCGGGCAAGACCCGTTCGCGGCTGGCGTACCACTTGAAGCACGCGTGTTGAGTGACCGCCGTGCCTGGGCCGCAACCGGCGCCGAGCAAGATGCGGCTGGCGAGCAGGCTCATAAACGTGGACGACAGTGCGGCGAGCAGTTGCGCGGTCATCCACACCAAGGCCATGCCAGAGAGGATCCAGCGACTGGGCATGCGGTTAGCCAAAAACCCCACCAGCACACCCGAGACCGAGTACAGAAAGAAAAACGCGCTGCTGATAAAGCCGAACTGCTCGGGCGTCAGCTTCAGCTCGTCAATAATCTGCGGGCCCGCAAAGGCAAAAATAGTTTTGTCCAACACGCTGATGATGACCACGGTCATCAGCAAAGCGACTACTAGCGAGCGTCGTTTATCGGTCAATGAGTGCATGTTCTTTGCCTTTTAAAGGGTAGCGACTAGAAGCGAAAGCCGACACTGGCCTCAAACATGCTTCGGTCAGACACGAGGTTGTAATCGCCACCACCGGTGTTCAGGTAGCTGAGGTTAAAGGTGTAGCTGTCTTGGTACACGCCGCGCACGCCGAGGAGTTGCGCGTAGCGGCCTTCTGAAAAAATACCGTCATAGGCGTGGCCTTTGACGTCGTAGAGCAAGGCGAGCGAAGGCGTTAGATCCAGCCCCGGTAGCACATTTTTATAGTGGATTTCAGCTTTGGAGCGAGTACCCCACGAAAATGGCGTGACAAACCCGTCCAGTGAACATTTGGTCGATGGCCCGGTGCATTTCGCGCCAGCGCCATACGGCGCGCTGCCGAAGCCGGGGCGGCCATAACGTTGATCATCAATGTCCGGCAGGTTATGCACGTATTTAAAGCCTGCTTCGGCCGATAACTTCATCTCGCCGCCTAGTACGTTGGGGAACGGATGAGTGGCGCCGAGGTTAAATTGGCTGACTCGAAAACGGTCGTAACCCGGCGCCAAGTAACCGGTGGGGGTTTTAGCCAAGTAGGCGAAAGGGCCATTACCGGCCAGCAGCCCGGTGATAAAGTCCGAGCCGTTCCAGGCAATCGGTTGATTAGGACGATAGCTGTACTCGGCGTAAATGCCGGTGCCGCCCGGTAGCCGGGTTTTAAAGTTCAGCGCGTACATACGAACGTTAGTCGGGAACGCGCGCAAGTAATTGGCAGCAATCCCGGTGGGCACGGCTTGGCCCACATTGGCCGCCGGTGGCGTCAGCACGCCAGGGCCGGTGCGCACCACTTGGGTAATGGCGTCGCGGCTGGTGTAGTCGGCGAAGTAAAAGCCGAACAGCCCGACGTTATCCCAGCGGTATTGCATGCTGGCGCCGTATTGGTTGTTGCCGGGGCGGTGATCCGGGCCACGGGCCACGCTGTCCAATGGGTTGTTTAGGGCTTGGCCGTCGGTGGTGTAAATCGGCCGGCCTGCCGCCGCGCTTAACACGCTGCCGTTGAGTAGGAATTGATCGCAGCCCGGTTGGGCGTAGTCGCTGACTGACAGGTACGTGCCGCAACCTGGGTAGGCGCTGGGTCGGAATTCAAACTGATTAAAGGCATCAACGGTTAGGTTGTCGGTCACGGCCAACTTGGCGTAAAGCGTTGGCATAGCCACGGTGCGGGCGTCGGCAATCGAGGTGCTGCGCCGTGCAGCGGCCCAGTCGAACGCATTCACGGCCTGCAAGCCGCCGCCGATGGTGGTCGGCGTCACCCACGGGATGGCCTGATCGCCCAAGCGCACCAACAAGTCATGCCCGCCGGGCTGGAAGTTAGCGTAGACGTACGCATCGTTGATGATGGCGTTAGAAAACCGCGCCATGGCGTCAAAACCGTCATCACTCAGAGGTTCGCCAGCGCGATAGCCGTTAGGCACGCTGCCATAGTCGACGCCTTGGTGTTTTTGAGCGTAGTCGTACCAGCCTTTGGCGCTGACGAATACGCCTACGTTGCGATGGCTGAGGTCTGCTTGCAGGTAGGTTTCCAGCGAGGTAGAAACGGCATCGCCGCGCTTGTAATTGAGGTCGCCGTCGTTGAACAGGTTCATACCATTTTCGGTACTGGTCAGGTGCTGGCTCGGGTTGTCCATGCGCCGAATCGTACCCAATGACACAGCGCCTTTAACGGTCAGGCGGGTATCGTCCTGTTGCCACTCGATCCCTGGCCCTAGGCCAGATTTAAGGTCACCGAATACCAGCTCGCCCCCAGTTGCAGGCGGGGTTATACCTGCGCTGAGCAAAGCGGTGGAGAGTCCAGCCATGATCGGTTTGCCAGCCTTGGCCCACTTTTTTCTTATTGTTGTCACTGAGCAATACCTTTGTTTGTTTTATGTGGATGCCAGGCGTTTGCAGTCTAGCGTCCAAGTCTGTCGTGCAATACGGTGAATACCGACAGCAATAGAGCCAATATCGCCAAGAAAAACGAAGCGTAAACTGACCGTTCGGCGCTTCAAAGGCGATGAATTTGTGTGCTTTAGAGGACAGGGGAAGACGCTAATCAGGAGGTATAACAACAGCGGTTGGCTGACAACGATAAGAGCTAGAGCTAATATCGCCAAAAATAAATCCAATACCGCCAGGTGGTCCATGAACGTGCGTATTGATTTACTCCACGGCCCTCACAGCATGGCCGGGAGCCTGTTTACGGTTATCGACATTTTGCGCACCTTCAATACGCTCTGGCAGATGCGTAACCCTGATAAGCGGGGGGCGTTCTTTCACTGGCGTCTGATTGATGCGGGGGGGAATGAGTTGCCGCTGCCGGACTGGATGGCGGCCATGCAATCGCCCGCTGGCGGCCGTAAGACCCTTAGGCCCTCGCAAACCGCGCTGTTTGTGCCGGGCGTACAGATGAAAAGCGTGCCGGACCTCAACCACGTGTTGGATCAGTGCAGTGAAGAGATTAACTGCATTGCGCGTTATCACTCCCAAGGGCGGGTCATTGCGGCCAACTTCAACGGCCCGGTGATGCTGGCCCGCGCCGGGGTGCTGAACGGTCGGCGCGCAACGGTCACGTGGATGATTGCCAACTGGTTCGCTGCCAGCTTTCCCAACGTACAGTTGGCAATGCAAGGCCCAGTGGTCGAAGACGGCCCAGTGTTTACTGCCGGGGCGCCTGCGGCGGTCTGCGACCTGATGGTGGAATTGATTCGGCATTTCGCGGGCGAAGAAATGGCGCAAATCGCCACCAATGGGCTGCTCTACCATCCCATGCGCTTTGAGCAGTCGAGCCTGAACTTTACCGGCATCTCGGTAAAAACCCGCGACAGTGTGGTGTTTCGCGCCAAGCACTGGATACAACAACACATTCAAACACCCTACAGCCTCGAGCGTGTGGCTCAAGAAGCCGCTGCCAGCCCACGGACCTTGTTGCGCCACTTCAAGGAAGTCGAAGGTATGACCCCGCTGGACTACCTGCACCGCCTGCGTGTTGAACGGGCCAAACAACTGTTGGAAGTGACCTTGATTGATCTGACTGAAGTCATGGAGTACTGCGGCTACCAAGACCCCAGCGCCTTCCGTCGGCTGTTTCGGCGTGCCACTGGGGTCACTCCATCAGAATATCGGCGTCGCTATACCATGCGTATTTCCAGCCGTTGGTGGCGCGCCGATGAGCCGGGCGCCCAAGCGCGTGAAAATGATTTGATTAAAGATCTGGGGATTGGCCCTGATCAAACGTTTGAGCATTGACGGGGTCAGCAGGCGACTGGTCAAATTGACGCCTTTGCCGAGGCACTTGTCTTACCGTTTTTTACGTGCAATAAAAATGAGTGGTTTGGATCTATAGTGGCTGGCGAACAGGCCCGCTATACGGCATCGCCTGGTGGCGGTGGCGCTTAATCTGCCAAGAACAGCATTCGAGGTAATCATGTCCGTCCCGAGTATCGACTGGAGCACACTGGGCTTCAATTACATAAAAACCGACTATCGCTACCTGTCGCACTGGCGTGATGACGCGTGGGATAACGGTGTTCTGACTGAAGACAACGTGCTGCACATCAGTGAAGGCTCCACCGCCTTGCACTATGGCCAGCAGTGCTTTGAGGGCCTGAAGGCTTACCGTTGTAAAGACGGTTCGATCAACCTGTTCCGCCCGGATCAAAACGCCCTGCGTATGCAACGCAGCTGCGACCGTCTGATGATGCCGCGCGTGTCTGTAGAGCAATTCATCGAAGCGTGCACCCAAGTCGTCAAAGCCAACGAACACTTTATTCCGCCTTACGGCTCGGGTGGCTCGCTGTACCTGCGGCCGTTCGTGATTGGGGTCGGCGACAACATCGGCGTGCGCACCGCGCCTGAGTTCATCTTCGGCGTGTTCTGCATCCCGGTTGGCGCGTACTTCAAAGGCGGCATGAAGCCGTGTGACTTCATCATCTCCGACTACGACCGCGCTGCGCCAAAAGGCACTGGCGCTGCCAAAGTCGGTGGTAACTACGCTGCCAGCTTGCTGCCGGGTGCCGAGGCCAAACAGGCCGGTTTTGCAGATTGCATCTACCTAGACCCGCTGACCCATAGCTGCATTGAAGAAGTCGGTTCGGCTAACTTCTTTGCAATCACCGAAGACAAGCAACTGGTCACCCCGCGTTCAGCGTCGGTACTGCCGGGCATCACCCGCTTGTCGTTGATGCAACTGGCCAAAGACCGTTTGGGCCTGACCGTCGTTGAAGGCGACGTACGGGTCGACGAACTGAGCCGCTTCACTGAAGCGGGTGCCTGTGGCACCGCCGCCGTCATCACCCCGATTGGCGGGATCCAGTACGGTGACAACCTGCATGTCTTCCACAGCCGCGAAACGGTGGGGCCGGTCACGCAGCGCTTGTACAACGAACTGACCGGCATCCAGTCCGGCGACGTCGAAGCCCCAGCAGGCTGGATCGTCAACATCCCAGGCTCGCAACAGGCCTGATCTGCATTGGATGATTGATTGTAGGAGCGAGCTTGCTCGCGATCTTTTGACCTTAAAAGCAAAAGATCGCAGCCTGCGGCAGCTCCTACAGCCGATGCTGCGGGCCTCAGCGACATCGCCTAATGTAGTTGCCTGAACAGCGCGGCGACGACGATGCCGGCTGCGATGGCTGGAAGGGGTTTGCGCAGTATCAGCATCACAAGGGCGGTGGCTAGCAAAGCAAGGCGCGCGCCGTTATCCCCATTGACCGCCAAGGGTGTAAGCACCGCCACCAACACCGAGCCTGACATGGCGTTAATGAACTGCTGCACCCTGAAGCTGATGGGTACGAACGACATCACGAACACGCCGCCCCAGCGTGTGATCAGCGTGACCACGGCCATGATCAGGATGATGTACAGCGTCCCGGCCCCTGAAATATCAATGCTCATCCTGTTTCTCCGTCCACACCGCGCCCAGCAGTCCTCCGGCCAATGCGCCGGTGACAATGTGGCTATTGGCAGGCAAATACCAGTACGCCAGCAACGATGCGCCAGCGGCCACACTCCAGATGATCAGGATACGCGGGCTCTTTTTACCGCCCAGCACCATCGCCAGCAGAAAACAGCCCATGACCATGTCCAGGCCTAGGCTCGCCGGGTTCTGGATAGCGCTGCCGAACTTAAACCCCAGCCAACTGCCAAGCGCCCAAGCCAACCACAGCGCTAAGCCGCCGCCAAACAACAGCCCCATCCCGGGTTTGCCGCTGTTGAACGCCTGCATCGACATCGCCCAATTGGCGTCGGACACCACGGTCATCACCCCATAGCGCTTGGCGCGTGGCAACTCGCGTAGCCACGGGTAAAGGGTTGCCCCCATCAACAGGTGCCGCGCATTAATCGCGAACACCGTCACCACCAAAGGCACCACTGGGACATGCTGGCCCCACAACTCAAGCACGGCGAATTGAGCCGCTCCTGCAAACACCAGCGAACTCATCAACATCGTTGACGTTTCGTCCAAGTTGGCTTGCGCAGCAGCCAGCCCGAAGGCCACGGCGAAGATCACGACAAACATAGAAATCGGCAAAAACTGCTTAAAGCCGCTCCATATCTCGCGTCTACTCAACTCGACCAAGCGTGCATCGGTACTCATCAACCCTCCACCCCATCATTCCATGGGCTAACGCCCTCAATGTGCGCGATTCTGAGGGTTTGGCTAAAGAATAGAAAAGCGAAATAACATCATGAAGCCATTAGATTGTCGAATGACTGAGTGCGGGTATAGAAAAGGTGGGCATTAAAAAGCCGGCTTGTGGCCGGCTTCTCGGGGGCGGGTTTGGTTTGTTTTTGGCAAACCGTACTCGCCTTCAAATCGGGATGACCAGCGCGTAGCGTCTGGTGTGGGCGTAGCAGCCTTTTGCTGCGAGCCCTGCAATCGGGTTTGCTTGGAGCAAAGCGGTTGCGCGAGTGCGGCGAAGCATACTGGGAATCAGGTGTGTTTCCCAGCTAAAAATCCTTTTTTGGTGCCGCTATTTCACCCGGCGAGGCTCTATTCCGCCAGCATTAACGGGACGGGCGGGCGACGTTTGTTCAGCGTCGACCACCAGAATACCCAGCCCAGTATCTGTATGCGTTGCTCTTGTATTTGCGCCGCGCTGTACAGTTCGTCCGGGTACTCTTCATGGTTATGGCTGCGTAACCTCAAGCCATTGTTGAC
>NZ_LLWH01000023.1 GCF_001411475.1 Pseudomonas endophytica
ACTCCAGCCAAAAAAGCACCGTCGGTGCAGCAGACCCGGCTCTGGTTGCCCGCGGTGAAGCCCTGTTTCGTGGCGGAGACTTGCAAAAAGGGATGCCTGCTTGCACCGGCTGCCACTCGCCAGATGGTCAAGGCAACCCACCTGCGGGGTTCCCGCACTTAGGCGGTCAACACGCCAGCTACATCGAAAAACAGCTCACCGATTTTCGCGAAGGTGACCGTACCAATGACGGCGACTCGATGATCATGCGCGCTATTGCCGCCAAACTAAGTAACAAGGACATCAAGGCATTAGCCAGCTATATTCAGGGCCTGCACTGATTAATGTGAGAGCGCTGTAGCCAACGCACGATGCATTTATTGACGTTAACGATCGTTTAATCTTTGAATGTAAGGGTGCCAGGGCAGCCGAGGCTGCCCTTTTTCATAGCATCTGCCGCTACACTACCGAACTCAAGCCAGAACAGACCTGCCTCAGCAGGCCACATTTGGCGACCTTATTTGTCCAGGAGTAAAGCATGCGTAAACTGATTCTCAGCGCCGCTCTCGTCAGTGCCACTCTGTTTGGTATGACCGCTCAAGCTGCCGATGTTCCGCTTGAAGCCGGCAAGACCTACGTTGAGTTAACCAACCCCGTTCCCGTTGCTGAGCCTGGCAAAATCGAAGTGGTTGAACTGTTCTGGTACGGCTGCCCGCACTGCTACGCGTTTGAGCCAACGATCAATCCTTGGGCAGAAAAACTGCCTGCTGACGTCCATTTCGTCCGTCTTCCAGCCATGTTCGGCGGCCCATGGGATGCCCACGGGCAGTTGTTCTTGACCCTTGAAGCCATGGGCGTTGAGCACAAGGTTCACGCGGCGATCTTCAATGCGATTCAAAAAGAAGGCAAGCGCTTGGTCAAGCCTGAAGAAATGGCTGATTTCTTGGTCACTCAAGGCGTCGATAAAGACAAATTCCTGCAAACCTTCAACTCCTTTGCCATTAAAGGCCAAATCACCAAAGCTAAAGAACTGGCCAAGAAGTACGAGGTTTCGGGTGTTCCTACGCTGATCGTCAACGGTAAGTACCGCTTCGACCTCGGTACCGCAGGCGGCCCGGAACAAGCCCTGAACGTGGCTGACCAACTGATCGCCAAAGAGCGCTCAGAAGAGAAAGCAGCGCCTAAAGCGGCCAAAAACTAAGCGCCGCCTCCTCCCATGCGGCGTTGGAAGAATGCGCGAATAGTTGGCCTGCACGAGCCGCAGGTCAACGAAGATCATTTGCTAGGCAGCGGCCTGTCGGATGATCGACGTTTGCGCCTGCTCAGTTTCAATATCCAAGTCGGTAACAGTACTCACAGTTACCGTCATTACCTGACCCGCAGTTGGCAGCATCTGCTGCCACACAAAGGGCGGGCAGGTAATCTGGAGAAAATAGGCGACTTGCTGAGCGACTTTGACTTGGTCGCACTGCAAGAAGCCGATGGCGGCAGCCATCGCTCCGGCTACATCAATCAGGTCAAATATCTAGCCCAGCAGGGCGAATTCCCCTACTGGTATCAACAGCTCAATCGTAACCTTGGTCGCTTAGCCCAACACAGCAACGGCCTGTTGAGCCGTTTGCGCCCCAGTGCGATTGAAGATCACCCTTTGCCCGGCCCCGCGGGGCGTGGCGCTATTTTGGTGCGTTTCGGTGAGGGTGCCGATGCACTGATCGTCGTCATCATGCACTTGGCCCTAGGGACTAAAACCCGCACTCGGCAGTTAGCGTACATTCGCGAGCTGATTGGCGACTACCAACACCAAGTGTTGATGGGCGACATGAACACCCAAGCCAGCGACCTGCTAGACACCTCGCCACTGCGCGATCTGGGCTTGCTGGCCCCACAAATGCAAGCCACCTTCCCCAGCTGGCGCCCGCAGCGTTGCCTTGATCATATTTTGCTCAGCCCCAGCCTCACTCTTGAGCGGGTGCAAGTACTCGATCAGCCTATTTCTGACCATTTGCCGGTGGCCGTTGACATCCGTTTGCCCGGTTCAATTGGCGGTGACTTACTGCCGGTGCTGAGCTCGCCCCTTGAGCCGTCCGCATGAGCGCCGATGACGCTGAGCGTTGGAAAGAAAAGTACCTAAAGAGCATTGAGCATCAAGATACGCTCGAGCGACGCTGGAACGCGCGCTTAGATCTACTGCGCCGCGGGTTGGTGCGTAGCACACTCGCCGCCGAAGGTACTGATCGCACGGTTGATCAGTGCATGAAAGAAATGCGCGAGGCGGTACGTACTGATGAGATGGACGCCGCCTTGGCGGCCCTGCTTCCACGCCTAGAAAAAGCCGTTTTAGACTCTGAGCAGCGCCGTGAAACCCGCATCGACCAAATGAGCGTCGCGCTCAACGCCTTGGTCACTCAGTTGCAAGCCTTGCCTTTGCCTCGCGAAGTTAGCAAACCGCTAAAAACATTCGCCAGACAACTCGATAACCGGGTCGCTCAGGCACGCGAGATACCCTTGCTGCTGAGCGAATTGAGCCAGTTGCAGGGCCGCGCGTTGGCCCCGCAACTGCTCAGCGCAGACCCTCTCAAACCGGGCCTATTGCAGCGCCTATTTGGTTCATCAGAGACCGATAAGGCGGCCCCGCCTGCCATCAAGCCACCATCGCCCGAGCCTGTGGCCCCCAAGGTTGCGAGCACACCTGATCCGGTAGCCCCTCGTGCTCCTGAAACGAGCGAGGTTTACACGTCAGAAAAACGCCGCGACGCCAATGATGAGGCGCTGCCGCTCACAGATCCACCTCCTCGCCCCACAGAAGCCCACGAAGAAGAGGCCGTCGTGGGTGCGCTTGAGTCAGTGGTTGCGCTCGTCGACGCAGAAAACGCCCACAGCGAAAAGCACGATGAGGCATCTGCGCCTCAAGAGGCCAAGCCTGCGAGCGGGATTGAGCCCCCCACGGCGCAATCTGCCACAGTCTCTGAGCCTGAAAGCACCGCCCAAACGGCTGATGCCGAGTCCGTCTATGCCCTGCCTGATAACAACGAGCCTACTTACAGCTCAGTGGCGGAACATATTGAATCAACCCTGCTCGGCTTACTGAACGACTTATCGCTGCCTGAACACTATCAGCCACAAGCCCAAGACATGCGTCTGCGCCTCGAAAAAGGGCTTAACTGGTACGAATTACTACCCATTCTCGACGATCTTGCGGGGTTGATGCTGGCCATCACAGACAGCGGGCAACATGAGTTTCAGACCTACCTCAAACAGCTCAATGAGCGCTTGGAGGCGTTTCAACGCAACCTCCAAACGGCCAGTGAAGATCATGCTTTAGGGCGCTCAGCGGCTGAACAACTGGACAATCAGATACGCGAGCACGTTGATAGCCTGCAAAGCAGCATGCAAGAGGCGATCGACTTGAACAGCCTCAAACACCTTCTTGAAGGCCGCCTCGAAGGGTTGCTGGGCACCATGGACCAACATCAACAACAGCGTAATGCCCGCGAGCAGGAGCTCGGCCTCCACCTTCAAGGTTTGTCTGAGCGCGTGGCGTTTATGGAGCAGCAAGCCCAAGACTATCGCGAACACCTAGAAGCACAGCGTCTTAAAGCCTTGATCGACCCCTTAACCGGCCTGCCTAACCGGGCAGCTTGGGCCGAACGCTTAGCCCTTGAAGTTGAGCAATGGCAAGTCCACGGCAACTCGTTGCTAATTGCCATGCTCGACCTCGACTACTTCAAGCGCATCAACGATGGCTACGGCCACCAAGCAGGCGATAAGGTGCTCAAAATTATCGCCTCACAACTGGCCAAACACCTTCGGCCAAGCGACTTTATTGCCCGCTTTGGAGGCGAAGAGTTCGTCCTGCTTATCCCCGACACCCCTTTGCCCGTGGGCCTGCAATTACTCGAAAAACTGCGCGCTACGATTCAAGCCTGCCCATTCCACTTCAGGGGTGAGCCGATGACGCTCACGGCGTCCATGGGCCTTGCCGCATTCAAATTAGGCGAACGCAGCGAGAGTGCCCTCAAGCGAGCTGACGAAGCCTTGTACCGAGCCAAGAACAATGGGCGCAATTGCGTAGAGCTTAGCCAGCCTTAACCTTCGCATTCCTTCTGCACAGGTGGGGTTCAGACACGCTGCATACCAGTCATGTATGCTGGCCAATTAATTGCTTACAGGCAGCCTTTGCCATGAAATTTCTATCGTTGATTTGCTCTTTAGTGCTGTTGGCCGGTTGCGCCAGCGGCCCTCGGATGGACACTCGCCACCCTTCGGCCAACCATGACAGCCGCGTGCAGTTCATCGTCCTTCACTACACCTCTACTTCGCTTGAGCGCTCGCTGCAATTGCTGACGAGCGGGCCGGTGAGCAGCCATTACCTGATTGGTGATAACCCACCGACCATTTACAAACTGGTCGACGAGAGCGAACGCGCTTGGCACGCTGGCGAAAGCCAATGGAAAGGCCGCACTTGGCTCAACTCAAGCTCCATTGGCATTGAAATCGTTAATCCGGGCTTTGACGACACCCCGAACGGGCGCGTGTGGTATCCCTACACCGAAGGTCAGATCCAGTCGCTGATCGCACTGCTTAAAGACATTTCTACGCGCTACAAGATCGACCCACATAACATCATCGGCCATAGCGACATTGCGCCGTTGCGCAAGCTTGATCCGGGCCCGATGTTTCCCTGGAAACGCCTGGCCGAAGCCGGGTTTGGGGTTTGGCCTGACGCGCATGCCGTTGCGCGTGAACAAACGCAGTATGCCAACGCCCTGCCGAGCATCACGTGGTTCCAACAACAGTTAGCGCTAATGGGTTACGAGACGCCGCAAAACGGCGAACTGGACGTGGCCACGCGTCATGTTTTGGCGGCCTTTCAGATGCATTTCCGGCCAGCACATTTCGACGGCACGCCTGACGCAGAAACTGCGGCGATCTTAAAGGTGTTGAACACGCAGAAGTAGGCATATCTGGGCTTCGCAGCCCCTGCAGTCGCTGCCAAAGGCTGCGATTAGGCTAAACGGATTGCTCCGCACCCCTGCGCCAGCGACTACGGCTTTTCTATAACGGCAGCGCCATGTAGAACTGTGTGCCTTGGCCAGGACGTGAGTACACGCCAATACGCCCACCATGCAGCTGCACAATCTCTTTGCACAACGCCAAGCCCAAGCCCGCACCGCCTTTTTTACGGCCCACTTGTACAAAGGGCTCAAAAATACGGCCTTGCTGGCCGTAAGCGATGCCTTCACCACTGTCTTCGATACTGATGATGATCCGCTCACCATGACGCCGCGCCTGCAGACGGATTTGCCCACCGCTGGCGGTGTGCCGTAAGGCGTTGTCCAGCAGGTTGTCTAACACCCGCTCCAGTTGCGTTTGGTCGGCGTTAAGCACAGGTAACTGGGGTTGCAGGTCGATCAGAAACGTTACATGTTCAGCGTTTGCCCGCTCCGCAAACCGAGCGCGGGCCTCATTCAACATCTGCTCCACATCACAGGGGGCCAAGGTCAGCTTTTGCTGACCATTCTGATAGCGCGAGAAATTCAGCAGGTCGTTGATCAACTGCATCAAGCGCTGCATTTCTTCATTAACGGTATTCAGCAAATCGGTTTCACGTGACAGCGGATCAAAATGCGCTCGCTCCATAAATAGGCCGAACGCCATGTGCATGCCCGTGACCGGGGTACGCAGTTCATGGGAGGCACGCTGCACAAACTCACTGCGCGCGCGCTCGAAAGCCCGTTGTTCGGTCACGTCATGCAGCACCATCACAGCACCCAAGATGGGACCTTCGGGTTGGCTAACCGGCGTCAGGCTGTAGGTCAGCAGACGGGTTTCACCTTCAATATCGACGTTCAAATCCTCGGGCGCACGCTCCAAGTTCCCGCCGCGCAATACCGTCAACAGTTGCTGATCGAGCTCTGGGCGCTCCAATGCCTCGCCTAGCGGCAGGCCCAGACGACCTTCTTCCCAACCCAATTGGCGCTGAGCCACAGGGTTTAAATGCTCAAGACGGCCTTGCTGGTCGATCATTAATAGGCCGTCATCAATGCTGTCGAGTACCGCTTGGAGCCGTTGCTGACCCGCCAGCAACTCGTCGACATTGGTGACCTGATGCTGACGCAGCGCCTCAGCCATGATCCCGAAGCGGCGGGTCAGCAGGTTCATCTCGGAGGAGGTCGATAGCGGCAGCACCACCTCAAAGTTACCTTTGCCAATATTATCGGCGGCTTTGGCCAGCGCTTCGATTGGCGCACCAAAGCGGCGGGCAATCCCGTGCGCGGTGACAAAGCCGATAATCAGCACCGCCAACCCAACCAGCCCCAACAGCGCGGCAATCACAACCGCACGATCATGGGCCGCAGCTTGCGCGGTATAGATTTTATCGAGTGCCTTGCGATGTTCTTTAATCAGGCCGTTGCGTAACTGGTCAAAGCGATCAGACAGCTCTTTGTCACTGCTGATATCAAGCCCGTTGGCTTGGGCATGCTTGAACGCGTCCAATAAACGCCCGTAGTTCTCACGGGCCTGGGCAAAACCGTTATGCAGATCGTTCTTGCGCTCATGCTCAATCCCTTGGTCGATCAGCGCGAGATAAGTCTTGGATGAGGCAGCTAACGCCTGAGGATCGGCGTGGTTGCGCAGCATCAAGACCAGTTGATCGCCTAGGGTTTGACGTAGCTTCAAGCCCAAATCGAGGGTAATGAAGTTATTACGAATCAACGCCTCTTGAGATTTGGCCATCTGCATCACACTGACCACGCCGAGCAACAAGCCGAGCAGCGCGACCGTAATCAATGCCGAAATACTAAGGAACAGCCGAGTCCGCAGCTTGATCGCAAATTTCATCAAATATGGCTCACAAGTTGTACTGCTTGCGCTTGCGATAAAGCGTCGAGGCATCAATACCCAAGGTTTTTGCGGCTTGATCCAAGGTATCACTGGTCGCCAGAACTGCACCGATGTGAGCTTTTTCCAGTTGATCAAGACTCAAGGCCGCACCAATACGCGGGGTGTTGGGAGCCGCTTGCTCAGCCATGC
The DNA here is from genome assembly GCF_001411475.1 of Pseudomonas endophytica. Lineage (GTDB taxonomy): Bacteria > Pseudomonadota > Gammaproteobacteria > Pseudomonadales > Pseudomonadaceae > Aquipseudomonas > Aquipseudomonas endophytica. Next base: position 7,015 of record NZ_LLWH01000023.1, read on the forward strand.
CTAAATGGCTGACTTCGACCACTTCTTTGGGGCAAATAATGCTGGCTCGCTCAACGACATTTCGCAGTTCGCGAATGTTACCCGGCCAACGGTAATTGGACAGCGCCAAGCGCGCCTCTTGGCTGAAGCCGCGAGCAGGGCGGGCGTAATCCTTAACGAAGCGGGCTAGAAAACGATCCGCCAAGGTCAAGATGTCTTCACTGCGCTCGCGTAAAGGCGGCAAATGCAAGGTGATGACGTTCAGGCGGTAGAGCAAGTCTTCGCGAAAGCGCCCTTCACGCACCATGTCTTCTAGGTTGAGGTTGGTGGCCGCCAAAATACGTACATCGGCGCGCCGAGTGACAGGATCACCGACCCGCTCGTAGACCTTGTCTTGAATGAAACGAAGCAATTTTGGCTGCAGTGTCAGGGGAAAATCGCCGATCTCGTCCAGAAATAACGTGCCGCCGTCTGCCTGATTGACCCGCCCCAACGTACTTTCACTGGCCCCGGTAAAAGCGCCACGCGTGTGGCCAAACAACTCGCTTTCCATCAACTCCGCCGTCAGCGACGGGCAGTTAATCGTCACGCAAGACTTTTTAGCCCGTTTACTCCAGCCGTGAATCGCCTGTGACAATTCACCTTTACCCGTACCAGACTCACCCAAGATAAGGATGTTGGCGTCGGTGCCAGCCACCTGACGCGCTGTTTCAAGCACAGCCATCATGGCTGGGCTGTGAGAGTCGAGCCCGTCTTTAGGCTTGCGCACTTCGCCTTCAAGGGCCTCAAGGCGAGCAGACAGTTGGCGTACTTCCAATTGTTTGGCAGTGGCCAAACGCAATTGATCCGGGCTGCAGGGCTTGACCAAATAGTCCGCCGCGCCAGCCTGTATCGCATCAACAGCGGTATCGACTGCCGAGTGGGCAGTCACTATAACGACACGCATCCACGGCGCTTGAATACGCATTTGGGCCAGCACATCTAAGCCATTGTCTTCGCCTAGGCGCAGATCCAGAAAGCACAGGTCAAACACTTGGCGGTGCAGCAGAGCGTCGGCCTGCGCCGCACTATTGGCTGTGGCGACGGTGTACCCCTCGTCCTCAAGGCAATAGCGGAATGTGCGCAAGATAGCGGACTCATCGTCGACCAGCAGAATGCGGCCCTGGCGCTCTTTAGATGATTCCATATCCGGCGTTCCTTTATGAGTGATCTTGGTTAGTGTCGGAATAATCGGGCAAGTTGCATGATTTTTCAGCAATGATTCAAAGGCTAGCAGGGAAGGGGTCTGCCTGCCTCATGCAACGTGCTGATTTTAAAGATTTTAGCCCCGTTGATAACGACACTTTTCCAGCTGATTAATTCTCAGGTCGACACTTTTAATCTCATCCCGCCACCCAGCGCTGCGGCCGGACTGCGCGGATCGTGCAGAACGCACGACGCCACTCAGCCTGATCGTGCAGCTTGCGCGTGAACGTCTTTTACAAATATATGCAACATAATGATTTATAAGGATTTTTTCTTTTAAAGAAAGCTGGCATGCAGCCTGCAATATCTCTTGCAACGAAGTCGCTGCCCCCTTTTTTTTGCGTAGCGACTACACCCACACAACGACCACTGAGTGGCAGGAGTTTGAGCATGAATCGTCAAGGTTTCGCCAATCTGGGTATTTCATCTCGCCACCTGCAACAAGGCCTATTCACCAGCCTTGCATTAGTGATGACACTCATCGGTGGTCAGCAATGGGCGCATTGGCAACAGGCGTCGGCAGCGCAAACAGCGCAATCGGTGCCGAGCCACACCCTCGCTTTTCAACAGACACATTTCAGCGCTATTCACTCCACTGCGCTGGACTCAAACACAGCGACTGGCCGCTATAACTTGGCAGCCTCGCAAGAGACGCAAATTGCTAATTCGCAGCCCGAGCCGGAACGCTGGGTGTTTTAAATGTTCACAACCTTAAGGCTCTTTTCGAGCCTTCAGATAAAAAACAGCAGCATCCTTTCGCATTGAAATAAGGAGATTCACCATGTTGAGCTGGGCAATTACCTTCCTGATTATCGCCATCATCGCTGCTGTTTTGGGCTTCGGTGGTATCGCAGGCACAGCGACCGGTATCGCCAAGATCCTGTTTGTCGTATTCCTGGTGATGTTCGTTGTGTCCTTCATCTTTGGTCGTCGCGGTCGACGCTAACTATGCTCAGTCGATCCTCAATGGCAATGGCAGCTGCCCTATTAATGGGCAGCAGTGCTATGACCTTTGCCGCCAATGATGGTCAGTCCCGCGCCAACCAACTGTTGAGCGACCCGGACTACCGTCAGGCGTGGCAAAAAGTGGTGACAAAAGAAGAGCGTTTGCCCGAATGGGTCATGAACCTCTCCGGCAGCGCCGAGCAAATGAATGCGGTCACTGAAGACGGTGATCCCTATTTGGTGGGGCCTTTGTGTGAAACCCAGGACTCCTGCGCTAAGAAGCGACTGATCGTTGCGGTCAGCTTTGATAAGCAGCATGCCTACGCATTGCTGGTCGAAGTTCCAGAGAACTTGCCTGCCGACAAGTCACCCACGCGTCATGCCGATTTCCGATACTTGGGTAAGCCCGAGGCCGGGATGCAAGCGTTGTTGAAAGAGCAATTAAAGAAAGACCCCAACTGGTATTAACGTCCAGCCAGGGTTTAACAGCGTTTTCGTATACCAAAAGCCAAGGTTTTGCCTTGGCTTTTTCGTGCTTGCTATCAGATGCCTCTGGTCTGTAATTGCTTATCCCCGCTCATTTTTTCTCAAAACGATGTGGCTTGAACGCCCTTCTAAAACGTCGACCGTATATCGACTATTGGCAAATTGATTGCTTCTCTATTTTCGATTTGTGTTGTGGGATATTTCTTAAATATTCGTACTGTATTTATGCCTTCTTTCATCCCCAAAAAGCGTTCAAACAGCCTGTCTACGGCGGTTATGCCCTGTATTAGGGCACTACCATCCGGCTGTTTATCGAGGTCTTGTCGGACAAAACACATGCCGATTCGGCATAGGGTAGGCGTTTACGGCATTAGACGGTAACGCTGCGCATGGGAATAGTTGCGCCTTTTTTCGCCTGCCAAAGAGCCAGTCTGGTTCGATTTGGGCGACCTTCTACGGGGGTACAGAGTCGGTTTTTTGCGCTTTTAAGCGCTCTAATCCGAGTCTGTGCCCGAGTCCACTTGAAGTAAGGGTAATGACATGAAGAAGGCAAAACTTAGCCTCGCCTGGCAGATCCTCATCGGTCTGGTCCTCGGGATTGCAATCGGCGCGCTGCTCAACCATTTCAGTGCTGAAAAGGCATGGTGGATCAGTAACGTCCTGCAACCTGCAGGCGATATCTTTATCCGTCTGATCAAGATGATCGTAATCCCAATTGTGATTTCCTCACTGATTGTCGGGATTGCAGGCGTGGGAGATGCGAAGAAACTCGGTCGCATCGGTCTAAAAACAATTATTTACTTCGAAGTGGTCACCACCATTGCGATCCTGGTCGGTCTGGTACTGGCCAACGTGTTCCATCCGGGCGCTGGGATCGACATGAGCACGCTGGGCACGGTGGATATTTCAAAATATGAAGCCACTGCCGCAGAGGTTCAGCATGAACACGCGTTCATCGAAACCATCCTCAACCTGATCCCGTCCAACATCTTCGCGGCCATGGCTCGCGGTGAGATGCTGCCGATCATCTTCTTCTCGGTGCTATTCGGTCTGGGCTTGTCGAGCCTGAACGCCGAACTGCGCGACCCGCTGGTGAAAACCTTCCAAGGCGTGTCCGAGTCGATGTTCAAAGTCACTCACATGATCATGGGCTACGCGCCAATCGGTGTGTTTGCGCTGATCGCCGTGACGGTTGCCAACTTCGGTTTCGCCTCGCTGGTGCCATTGGCCAAGCTGGTGCTTCTGGTTTACGGCGCGATTATCTTCTTTGCCTTCGCGGTATTGGGACTAATTGCCAAGCTGTTCGGCTTCTCCGTGCTGAAGCTCATGCGCATCTTCAAAGATGAGCTGGTACTGGCGTACTCCACCGCCAGCTCCGAAACCGTGTTGCCACGCGTAATCGAGAAGATGGAAGCCTACGGTTGCCCGAAAGCCATCTGTAGCTTCGTAGTACCGACCGGTTACTCGTTCAACCTTGACGGTTCGACGCTGTACCAGAGCATCGCGGCCATCTTTATTGCTCAGCTGTACGGCATTGACCTGTCTATCAGCCAGCAACTGCTGCTGGTTCTGACCCTGATGGTCACCTCCAAAGGCATCGCCGGCGTACCGGGCGTGTCCTTTGTCGTGTTGCTGGCCACACTGGGCAGCGTGGGTATCCCGCTGGAAGGCTTGGCTTTCATCGCCGGTGTTGACCGTGTGATGGACATGGCACGTACCGCCCTGAACGTCATCGGTAACGCCTTGGCAGTGCTGGTGATCTCGCGTTGGGAAGGCATGTACGACGCCGCCAAAGGCGAGCGCTACTGGAACTCGCTGCCGCACTGGCGCAGCAAAGAAGTCGCCAAAGGTTAATATCCTTCGCTAGGCGTTTCGCCCCCCAAACCCCGGACTTGTCCGGGGTTTGTTGTTTCTGAGGCAGGGCCGGTATCATTTGCCGTACTTTCTAGGAGTTTTCCGATGCTCAACGGCCTATGGCTCAGCTTTTTCCTCGTCGCTACGGTGTCGGCGTTTACCCAATGGCTGGTAGCGGGGGATGCCGGGGTTTTTGCGGCGATTGTTGAAAGCATCTTTGCCATGGCCAAGCTGTCGGTTGAGGTCATGGTCCTGCTCTTTGGCACCCTAACGTTGTGGCTGGGGTTTCTGCGCATTGCTGAAAAAGCTGGGATCGTCGACTGGCTGGGCAGAGCGCTAGGGCCGCTGTTTAAACGGCTGATGCCTGAAGTGCCGCCAGGCCACCCAGCACTCGGCTTTATCACTCTGAACTTCGCGGCTAACGGCTTGGGCCTCGACAACGCCGCCACGCCCATCGGCCTCAAGGCCATGCGCTCGCTGCAAGAGTTAAACCCCAACCCAACCAGCGCCAGCAATGCACAGATTTTATTTCTGGTGCTCAACGCCTCTTCACTGACCCTGCTGCCGGTCACGATCTTTATGTACCGTGCCCAGCAGGGCGCTGCCGACCCGACGCTGGTGTTCTTGCCGATATTGCTGGCCACCAGCGCCTCAACGCTGGTGGGCCTGCTCT
>NZ_LLWH01000024.1 GCF_001411475.1 Pseudomonas endophytica
GCACTTCGCGCAATTGTTCACGGGTCAGGTCTTGCGGGCGGTTGACCACTACGCCGAGGGCCACTGACTGGTTCAACTGATTCTTAATGAAGTCGTTGAAGCTTTCCAAATAGTCAGCGGGCTTTTGGTAATCGCCGTAGTTCTGCTCACGGACCATCAGTTCGTCCATGTGAGTGGAGATCACCGGGTAGTTCAGCGATCCCAGCAGGGCATTAACCGTGGCGAGTTGATCGAGCAGTTGGGCATGCTGTTGGATGAACTGGGCAGCTTGCTGTGGGCCGAGCTGGTGCAGGTGCTGATGCAGTTTGTCCGGGGCTACGCCCCAGGTGTTCTCCAGTTCGGCGAGCTTGGCCTTTAGGGTTGGCTTTTGCTCGGCCTTATGGCTGGCCTTGCGCAGAATACGCATGATCCGCTGGCTGAGTTGGTCCAGGACGTCTTGGGCATGACTAGTGTCTGGCTGGTTACCAGGAGCATCGAGGCTGGCTGGGTTGGTAAGCTCGCTGACCAGTTGTTCGAGGCTGATGCTTGGGTCTTTCACTAGCGGCTTCATTGTATCTACTGGTTCGAGGGCAGCGTACAGGTCAACTGGGTCGTAGATCTTGAATACCGTCTTGCCGATTTCATCGCAGCGGCGAGTCGCGCGGCCCTTCATCTGTTCGTAGAGGATGCGCGAACGCACCCGGCGCATGAACACCAAGTGGCAAATGCGCGGTACGTCGATACCGGTGGTCAACAGGTCGACCGTGATGGCAATGCTCGGGTAGCGCTCGTTTTTGTACTGGCGGATCAGTTGTTTGACCTTGTCACTTTGCCCGGTGATGATCTGTACAGCTGCCTGGTTGTAATCCTCGCCGTGAACGTCCTTGAAGGCTTCGTCTAGGAGGTTTTTGACCCGCTCGGCATGAGCCTGGTTAACGCAGAAGATCATCGTTTTTTCGTCGCCCGACGGGTCGAGTTCTTGTGCCAGTTGCTCGCAGATGACCTTGTCGAAGCCGGGCGTAATCACGCGGCGATTGAAGGACTCGATTTCGAAGTCGAGTTCGTCCTCAAGCTCGGCGACATCCACTTCGCCGGTACTCGTATCGATGACGCTGACGCTCTCGCCCTTGGCAAAGTGGATGCCGTTTTGGCTCAGCAGGGTCTGGTAGCGGATTGGAGGCTCGTGATCGATCAGCCAATCGTCAGCCACGGCCTCCCGGTAGCTGTAGGTGTATATCGGAGCCCCGAAGACTTCGCTGGTGTGCTTGGCTGGCGTAGCGGTGAGCCCAACGCGGCAGGCGTCGAAATAGTCGAGCACGCGACGATACTGCGACAGGTACTGGTTGAAGTCACGCACTGCCAGCTCGCCTTCAGTCATTTCCTGATCGAGGGTGTAACCGCGGTGGGCTTCGTCGACGATGATGCAGTCGAAGGCATCGATGGGCGGCGGAGTGTCTGACTGGAAGATGCGCTTGACCATGGCCTGCACAGTGGCGACCTGAACCCGTGTTTCAGCTTCGGCAGCCATGTCACCTAGTTCTTTGACGTCGTAGATCTGCGCCAGCGTGTGGTTCTGTTCCAGCGTCGCCTCATTGAAGGCTTCGATGGCCTGTTCCCCCAAGGCGCTGCGATCGACCAGGAAAAGAATACGGCGAAAGCGCTCGGCCTTCAGCAGGCGGTACATCAAGCCAATGATCGTGCGCGTTTTTCCGGTTCCGGTCGCCATGGCCAGCAGACAGTTGCGGCGATTGGCGGCTAGGGCCTGCTCGACGGCGCGGATGGCGTCTTCCTGATAGTCACGCAGCTTGAGATAGGCGAAGCCTTCCTGCTGTAGTTTCGCCTCGGCGTCCTCACGGCTGCGTTTGAGCAGGTCGAGTAGGCCGCCCGGCGTGTGGAAGTCCTGCAGCGGTCGGCGCAGGTTGGCCGGGCTACGCAAGTCACGAAACCAGATGCCAGACATCTCAGCGAGCTGCTTAATGAAGGGCCTGCCATTGCAGGCAAAGGCAAACGGCACTTTGAAGTGGTCGCCCTGGCCATCCGCCCAGCCTGTGTTCTGCCCGGCCGGTTGCAGACTGTCGGTAACGATCAGTTGGCGTGAATAGCGCTCGGCTTGGGGAATGCGGTCCGCTATGTTGACGCGCTTGCGTTTTGCTTCGACGATGGCGACTGGGATTAGGCTGGCGAACAGCACGTAATCAGCATTTTCTTTCGGCTTGCTGGTTGGCCATTCGGCGATGGCCTTGTTCTTGCCCTTTTCGGGCCGAGCGCCCTTGCTGTAGGTAAGATCGAGCGAATCGGCTTCCCAGCCGGCATCGTTCAACTGTTGATCGATGAGAATACGGGTGAGGTCTTCGTTGAGGTCGAACTGGCTGCTTGCCTGCTGAGTTTTACGCGTGACTTGCTGGGCAGCTTGCGGCTGATCTTCAAGCTGTTGTTGCAGCACTTTCAGCCGCGCCTCGAAGTCGACTCGGGCCTTCGATAGTTCTGCCTCGCGTTCAAGGGCAATCTGCTCGTAGACGCGGGCTTCCTCGTTCATCTGCCCAACGAGATTGGCTTGCTCATGCTTTTCTTGCGCCAGTAGCTCGGCTAATTGGTGGTTGTTCTCCAATTTCTGGCGACTGTCACCCAGCTCTGCGCGAAGTGTTTCGATCTGCCCCTGCAGCTCACGCAGAGGCTCGCTCGGATCGGCCGGAACCATGAAAGGCCCAGGCTTGAAGGTGTTGCCGCCCGTGCCAAATGACTGGTGATACCAGATCGCCAAGGCGCGGGCGACTCTCAGCCCGTCAAGTGCTTCACGATGCTGGGTGCGGAATTCATGGGTAGCCTTATTGCCTTCGATGCGCAGTGTATGGAATAGGTTGCGGATGTTACCGTCGAGCTGGATTTCACGACTCAGGCGGAACAGCAGATCAGCTTGGGAAGTGGTGACGTCGAACTCAATGCCTGCTCTTACCGCTAGATCCTGGGCGAGCGCTTCGCCCAGCTGGCGCAGTTTGATCAGCGTCGTGTTTGGGTCACTGGAAAATACTCGCTCGGCCGCATGGGCAAGTTGGAAAAAAACCGGGTCGTGTTCTTTGAAAAGGGCGAAGTTGCTGTTCTCTGCCATGTTCCATCCCTTGAATTCGTCACCAGCCATCCCGAGAGTGGTGGCGCTGTGAAAGCATCATGCCAGACGAAGCGTTGTGCGTGTATAACCTGATGCCGTTGGTGTGCAGTGAACAGCTACCGGTGTAGGCCTAGGTATTACGCTTGGATGTGGTGAGACAGTGGGAGGTCGAGTTCGCTTGTGAAGAAATCGATCGGGTTCGCACAGAACATCGCAACAGGTGCTGCAGGTTGCAATACTGGCGCTGCCAGTGCTGCGCTTACCCAGCATGGTCAAGGCGCGTTTGACGCGACGGCCGTGTCATCATTGAGCGACGTAGTGTGGCCCGTGAGTTGCTCGTAACGTTCGCAAGCGTAGTTCATGAAAGCCCTTGAACCTTCACCGATGCAGAATATCGCGAGCATCGTTCGCTGCAAGAGTATTGCGTAACTTTCGCGATTTCTCATAACCCTGAGGGAGGATTTGGGTAGCGCATCGAACCAGAAAGATCCAAGGTGCGCCAAGACTTCCTTGATTTTTGGGTACACATCCGGGATTGCAGCATTAATCAAGTAGATCGAGTTCAACACGAACAGCAGCAAGCCAATCAACCACGTTCGCCAGAAAACCCTGCGTCCGGCGCGAACCTGGCGCTCCATTAACTTCTTCCCGTCACTGCCTGAGAGAAAGCTATACAGCTTGTTGCGCCAATCCTTTCGGCTCAAATCTGCCAGATGATTGAAGCGGCACACCGACCAGCCACTCATCAAAACACTAAGCAACAGCAGCAGAGCGGTGGCTAGATAGTGAGGACATAATCCTTGGACGCGGGTTTGACTCCTTTGAGCTGTCGATCGGAGAGGCGGAGGTTTTGAGCAGGCATGAGACTGTCCTCAGGCACTAATTCGGTATTCCAAAGATTAGCACCGGACGGACTGGAATACCGTCTGGAATACCCGAATGGCTGGAACTCCAAAACTCTCACAATACCGAAAAAGCGCTGAAAGCCCCGTATTCACTGGATTTCAGGCACAAAAAAAGACGTCCTAGGACGTCTTTTTTTGTTGAAGTGGTGGAGCCGGGGGGATTTGAACCCCCGTCCGCCAGTACTCCGCTGTCGGTACTACATGCTTAGCCGTTTCTATTAAGTTAACCCTCAGCGACCCGAAGGGCAGGGTGCTTTGGGCGAGTTGTGTAAGTTTTAGCCGATTCGTCCACAACGTACTGCACGGCGATTCTGTTCTATATGACAATCATTTTGGGTTTACAGACATCCCCTAATGATTGCTGGACCCGAAGGTACCAGAAGCTCAGGATCTAAGGCTGCTTACGCAGCGATAGCGAATTCCTGGCCGTAGTTTTCGTCATTGGCAACTATAAGTAGTTGCAACAGTGGATTTACGAGTTCTGTTACCAACTCGGCATGCACCTAAAGTTTCGCAACCAGCGTCGAATCCTAAACGGCCCCGATGCTTGCTGGCCTTAACCAGCAAGCTGCGCAGTCTACGCCATTTCGACTCAGAAGGCCAACCTCAGTACTTATTTGTTGTCGTCGCCTTTGGTGAGGTTTTGCAGTTTCTGCAGGGCTTGGGTGGTGGTCGAGATGCAGTCTTCTTTTTTGCCTGCGGCTTGTTCAGCTTTGGCTTTTTCGACCATGGCGTCGATATCGTCTTTGGTGTTTTCGCTGGTTGCTAGCAAGGTCGCTTGGGCATCGGCGATTTTTACAAGGTTGATCTGGCACAGATCATCTGCAGCAAACACCGGGGAGGCCAACATCGTAGCGCATACAAACAGACCAGCAAGCGCGGTACGTTTCATAGGGAAAACTCCTTGTATACAGTTAGGCCCGGTGGTTCCAGGCTCGGTTTTATGCCCAAAGGGTAGGGCGTTAATCCAATTGACTATAGCCGTGCTCTGGAGTTCTGCTTGTATTTGGCCAGTATTGGAGAACTTTTTTTTACGCCCAAAAATGGGGCGTTTTTTGTGGATTTCGTAGTCTCTATCCCTTTCAATCTTATGAAACTTCCTAGAAACTCTCGTTCTCTTGCGCCCGTCCAGTTAGAGGCATAGTCTCGGCCCATCGCTGCATTTCAGCGGTCGGGTTTAGTAGCCCGGCTTGTAAACTTGGCGCAAGGCGCCACCTCCGCGAGGCGTTTTTTTACGGCCTGCGTTTTATGGTGGCCGTGCGCAGGGCGCTTTCTAGCGCGCCGGTTTCCAAGTTTGCCGGTCTACTAACCTGCGTACGGCTGCCACCCCATCGTTAGTAGCGATTAATGGCAGCTCCTTAAACTTGGAGTACGCTATGAAAAAAATTGTCCCCGATCCACCCGCTTTATCCCTTCAAGAAGCTGCTCAGTGCGAAGCCCTTTCGTTGGACCGTGCGGCCACCGAGCGCGCCCTCAATTACTACCTGCAAGACCATAAGCCTCCACGGCACGTGGATCTGGCCACGTATGCCATCCCGGACAGTGTCAATTTAGAAGCGGCTTTGGCCCAAGCGTCAGACTTGTTGCGCTGCGCGGGTGCTTCGGCGAGTGAGGCGGGGAATGGCTTGAGCGGGCATGCGCGCAGTTTGGTGTTGTCGAGCATGCACTTGGTGGAGCTGGCCAAGGCGTATGTGGATAAGTCGCTGGACGGTTTGACGACGCACTGATGCAGCACGCGCCTGAGTGCAAGCAGGCGCGTTTTTGAATTAACCGATTTAGATCAAAAGATCGCAGCCTTCGGCAGCTCCTACAAGGCTCGGGCTGTACTGACGCGGTCTACCAGATAAACCAACCCGTGGTAGTCGATGCCGCCATGTTGGCTTAGGCCGATTTCACACGTGCGGCTGGTCGAGAAGCCTTCACTGCAATGCTGCACCGCGTCTTTTAAGGTGCGCAGCGAATGGGCGTTCAGTTCGGGCGTGGTGAAGCCTTTGTCGCCTGCAAACCCGCAGCAATGAATCCCTTCTGGTATCACGACTTCGGTGCTGCACAGCCGGGCGATGTCAATCAATGCCTGACTTTCGCCTAAGTGCTGGGTACTGCACGTGACATGCACAGCGATGGGGTTGGTTTGCGGGGTGAAGTTCAACTTATCCACAAGGTGAGTGCGGATGAAGCGCACGGGGTCGTAGAGGTCGAGGCGGCTTTCGCCTAGGTCTTGCACCAATCGCAGGGTGCACGGGCTGGTGTCGCAGTAAATCGGGTCAACCCCGCCACGGCTGGCATGCAGCAAGGCGCTAATGAGTTCCTGACGTTTGTGTTCGGCCTGCTCGTTGTAGCCCTTTGAGGCAAACGGTTGGCCGCAGCACAGGCTGTCCATGTTCTCGGGGAAGACGACTTGGTAACCGGCTTTTTCCAACAGGCTGCGGGTTTTGTCCAGCAGCGAGGTTTGTTCGCGATCACCCGCCGCAGGCCCCATTACGCGTGACACGCAGGCCGCCAGATACACCACCCGCGGGCGAGCGTCTTTGACGGGCGGGCTGAAGCGAATCGCGCGCTCGGGTTGTGGCATGGCATTTGTCCACAGCGGCACGCGGCCTTTGCTGGCTTTGGTCAACGCGGCGGAGAGTTTGCCCAGTCGCGGCGCGCCCAACAGGATGCGCGCGCCATTGGCCACGTGTAGGGTGAAACGTGCGCCTTGCAGTGTGGTTGCAAAGTGGTTGCCCAGCATGTCGGCGGCTTTGAGGTGGTTGGCGCTACGAGCGCGCAGCTTTTTCACCAACTCGCCGGTATTGATGCCTACAGGGCAACGTTGGGCGCACAAGCCAGTGGCGGCGCAGGTGTCGATGCCTTGGTAGGCGTAGGCTTTTTCCAGCTCGCGGGTGTCAACCCCGGCGCGTTTTTTGGCCTGAATGTCTCGCCAGATGACAATTCGCTGCCGTGGGCTGGGCGTGAGCCCTTTTGATGGACACACCGGCTCACAAAAACCGCATTCGATGCACTTATCCACAATCTCGTCGGCGGCCGGCATCGGCTTGAGGTGTTTGAGGTGGATGTGCGGGTCTTCACTGAGCACCACGTCGGGGTTGAGGATGCCTTGTGGATCAAGCAGGCGTTTGAGTGACCACATTAATTGGTACGCGTCGCTGCCCCATTCCAGCTCAACAAAGGGCGCCATGTTGCGCCCCGTGCCGTGTTCGGCCTTGAGCGAGCCGCCAAATTCCACAGCGATCAGTTGCGCCACGTCGTCCATAAAGGCTTGGTAACGGGCGACCTCTTCGGGGTTGTTAAACCCTTGAGTGAACACAAAGTGCAGGTTGCCTTCGAGGGCGTGGCCGAACAGGATCGCTTCGTCGTAGTGGTGTTTGTCGAACAGTTCGATCAGGCGGTTAACGCCGATGGCCAGTTGCTCGACCGGGAAGGTGACGTCTTCGATGATGACGGTGGTGCCGGTTTTGCGCACAGCGCCGACCGCCGGAAAGGTGTCTTTGCGAATGGCCCACAGCTTGGCGTTTTCGGTCGGGTTTTCGGTGAAGTCGACTTGTTTTTCGACCGCAAACCCCGCCAACGAGGCCATGATCTGTGCCAATTGTTCGTGCAATAAGGTTTGCGTGGCAGCGCGGGATTCGATTAGCAAGGCGCAGGCGTTGTCTGAAAGCTGTTTGACGAACGCGGGCATGCCGGGTTTGTCTTGCACCGAACGTAGGCTGCGGCGGTCGAGCAATTCAACGGCGGACACGGGCTGACTTTTGAGCACGGTGACCGCGTTGCAGCAGGTTTCTACGTCCGGGAAGACGATCAGCGCCGAAGCTTTGTTCGGATGGTCGACGACTGTGTCGTAGGTCACCGAGCTGATGAACCCCAGCGTCCCTTCGCTGCCAACCAGTAAGTGGCTGAGAATATCCAGCGGGTCATCAAAGTCGACCAAGGCGTTAAGTGACAAGCCTGTGGTGTTTTTCAGACGGTATTTGTGGCGGATTTTCGCAGCCAACTCAGCATTAGCGCGGGTTTCGCGGGCCAATGTCGCCAATTGGTCGAGCATAGAGCCGTGGCTTTGACGAAAGGCTGCAATGTTAGCCGCGTCTTCGGTATCTACCGGGGTGCCGTCGGCCAATACAACGCGGATGCCCGCCAAGGTGTGGTAGGTGTTTTGCGCGGTACCGCAGCACATGCCGCTGGCGTTATTGGCAACAATGCCGCCAATTTTGCAGGCGTTGATCGAGGCCGGATCGGGGCCAATCTTACGTCCAAACGGCGCTAGCCACGCGTTGGCTTGGGCGCCAATCACGCCCGGTTGCAGACGGATTTGCGCACCTTGTTCGCGAATGATTTTGCCGTTCCAGTTATCGCCAAGCACGATCAGTACTGAGTCACTGATGGCTTGGCCTGACAAGCTGGTGCCCGCAGCGCGGAAGGTGACGGGCACTTGGTCGCGCCGGGCGAGGCGCAGTAGTTCGACCACTTCGTCTTCGGACTCAACGCGGATCACCAGTTTGGGGATCAGCCGATAAAAGCTTGCGTCGGTGCCGAAGGCCAAGGTTGAAAGCGGGTCGGTGAAGCGGCGGTCTTGCGGGATCAACCGTTCGGCATCACGGGTAAAGCTGACGGGCAGGCTCATGCATCCTCCAGAATCAATACCACCAAGTCTTTCGGGCCGTGGGCGCCGTAAGCGAGTACTTGCTCAATGTCGGCTGTTTTTGACGGGCCAGAAACCAATAAGGCGTTGGTCGGCATACCGGCGGCCCAGTTCATTTCGCGCTGTACTTGGTAAAAGTTGTCGCGGATTTGGCTGGCCCTGAGCAATGCAAAATGTATTGGCGGCACCAAGCTCATGAGGCGCGGTTCTTCCGGGGTTGGCCACATGATCAAGCTGCCGGTGGCGGCAATAGCGCCCAAGGTGGTGGTGAAGCTGGCCGGGGTATCGTTGAACAGTTCGGCCTTCCATTCTTCTATGGGGCGGTCGTAGGCTTTAAGTATTGGCAGTGCAGGATTCTGCGCCCAATGTGCTGTCACTTTTTGCCCGTGTGCTGTAGTTGGTGCGATTAACAGGCTGGGTAACTCACGATCACGGACCAATTGCGCCAGCAAGGCGGGCCAGTCGTGTTCGGTGGTGAGGTGGATTTCAGTGTGTACGGCTTCCATCAACTTGCGCAGTTGAGGGATGCGTTGTTCCGGGGTGTAGGTCCAAGGTTCTGTCACCAGCACTTCGTCGAAGTTGTCAGGCACCGGTGTGGCGCCGGTCAGACTGTTGCGCAGTTTGTTGAGGATATTGTGCTTGGCGCTCATCGCGATTCTCCTGACTTTTTCGCCATGTGATCGCGAGCCATGTCGTGCAGCGAGCGGGCGGCAGGTTTGGGGGCGCTGTGGTTTTGTGTCCAAGGGCCTACATTGCTTGGGGTTAAGCCCCGCAGGCGAGTGGCGGCCTTGAGGAACACACGGTACAGAGCCGGTGAGCTATTGAGCTTGGCCCACATGTTCCAGATCAGGCGTTCTTTACGTGAATACTTGCTGCCTTGGCCGCGCATGATGCGAGGTGCGGTGTCTGGCGATTTCACGTTCTCTTCGCGTAAGCGGCGTAGCAATGCCGGGATCGGAATTTTTACCGGGCACACTTCGCCACAGGCACCGCAGAGCGACGAGGCGCTTGGGTGATCAGGGACTTTGGCCAAGCCGACCATGTGCGGGGTGATGATCGCGCCAATGGGGCCGGGGTAAACCTCGCCGTAGGCATGACCGCCGATGCGGGTGTACACCGGGCAGTGGTTCATGCAGGCACCGCAGCGGATGCAGTTGAGGGTTTGGCGCAGTTCGCTGTCAGCAAAAGCTTGGCTACGGCCGTTATCGAGTAGCACCAGGTGGACTTCTTCAGGGCCGTCGAGTTCGCCCGGTTTGCGTGGGCCGGAGATCATGTTGACGTAGGTTGTGATCGGTTGGCCGAGGGCTGAACGGGTCAGTAATGAAACCAGCGGTACAACGTCGCGCAGGTTTTCGACTACTTTCTCGATCCCGGTGACGGCGATGTGTACGGGCGGTACGGTGGTCGACATACGGCCGTTGCCTTCGTTTTCGACCAGCAATAGGGTGCCGGTTTCGGCCACGGCAAAGTTAACGCCCGATACGCCGATGTCTGCTTCGTAGAACTTTTGGCGTAATACGCGACGGCCGATCTGGATCAGTTGGTCAACGTCTTTGGTGTAGTCGACGCCCAGCTTGTCGTGAAACAGGTCAGCCACTTGCCCAGCGTTTTTGTGAATTGCGGGCATGATGATGTGCGACGGTTTCTCGTTGTCGAGCTGAACGATGTACTCGCCCATGTCGGACTCAAGGCATTCGATGCCTTGCGCGCCGAGCACGTGGTTCATCTCCATTTCTTCGCTAACCATCGACTTGCCTTTGATGACTTGCTTGGCAGCACGGCGGCGGGCAATGGACATGACGATGTCGTTGGCCTGCTCGACGGTTTCAGCCCAGTGCACTTGGACACCGTTGCGGGTCAGGTTGGCCTCAAGACGCTCCAGCAGGTCGGGAAGCTTGGACAAGGCGCGGGCTTTTATCGCATTGCCCAGCGCGCGCAAATGCGCGCGTTCGTGAGCATCGCTGAAGGCAACCGCGCGTTTGGTCATCAGCGAGTCCATCGCGGTGCGAAAGTTATTTCGCAGTTGCTTGTCACCTAATGCCTCATGGGCGCGTGCACGGAAGTCTTCTTCTACGGCGACGGTAGGAATCAGTGTGCTAGCGCTCATTGTTCACCTCCAGTGCGCTGCCATAGAAAGCTGGCCAAGTGCTGGCCGCGGAGTGCTTTTTGCTGTTTTTCGAGCGACCCATTGATGTTCATTAGGCAGCCGCAGTCGGCGGTCAACACTTGATGTGCGCCGGTTTCAATCAGGGCGCGGGTCTTGTCGATGACCATAGCCCCAGAAATATCGGGCATGCGAACGCTAAATGTCCCACCAAAACCACTTGCACACGAACAGCAGAAACTCGGTCAGTTCAAAGGTCCGTTCGGCGAGGGCATGCACCTTTTTTAAGGTTTCTGGCTCATCTTTGAATAGGTCTTCATAGTGCTCGCGCAGCATGCCGGCGCAGGAGCCGGAGGGTACGACCACGGGGTAATCTTCGGCAAACAATGCAAGTTGCGCGCGGGCGACTTCGCGGGCTTGGTCGGTGTAACCCGAGGTGTAGGCCGGTTGCCCACAGCAGCTTTGGCCTTGTGGATAGTCAACCTCGATGCCTTCGCGCTCAATCAGGTGTATGGCGTCCATCCCGGCTTCGGGGAAAAACAGATCGACGACGCAGGTGCCAAACAGGTAGACCTTGCGCGGTTTGTGCGCGGGGTATTGGCGCGGGACAGGAAGGGGCGGGGCGACACGGGTCGCGTTCGGCACGGCATTGTAAAAAAGCTCGCTCATCAGGCGTCTCCGGGTGGTCCCGGTTATGTGTCTACGCCAGCGGCTGAAAACCCTCTTCAGCCACGAGGCAGACCGGGTAGTGAATTATTGGCGCCGGGGTGTTAGCCCCCGGCGCTTTTAACGTGTTGTAACCATAGCGCTATTTTTTAATGCACCAGCATGCCGGTGAACCAATAGGCCTGCGCCAGGGTAATCAGGCCGACGATGGTGGCGAAGAACAGGCTGTGTTTGAGGGTAAAGCGGAACAGGTCGGACTCTTTGCCCACCAGACCGGTTGCGGCGCAGGCCACGGCGATCGACTGTGGCGAGATCATTTTGCCGGTCACACCGCCGCTGGTATTGGCGGCCACCATCAGGGTGTCGCTCACGCCGATCTGGTGCGCGGTGGTGGCTTGCAACGAGCTGAAGAGCGCGTTGGACGAGGTGTCGGAGCCTGTCAGAAATACGCCCAACCAGCCGAGGAACGGCGAGAAGAACGGGAAGGCTGCGCCAGTTCCGGCCAACACCAATGCCATGGTCGAGGACATACCGGAGTAGTTGGTGACGAAGGCAAATGCCAACACCATGCCGATGGACAGGATTGGCCAACGCAGTTCGTACAAGGTTTCTTTAAAAGTGGTCAGGCCGGTTTTGATGTCGATTTTGAGGATCAGCATCGAGATCAGAGCTGAGAAGAAAATCGCCGTACCGGTGGCTGAGATCGGATCAAGTTTGAACACCGCGGCAATTGCCGTAGGAGTGTTGACGATAGGTGCGGTTTTGATCACCAGTTGATCAAGGTGCGGGATCGCAAAGTTGAACACCCAGCCGTACATCGAGCCGCCTGGCGAGAACATGGCCTTGAACGGTTTGAGGGTCCAGATAGTGACCAGCACGGTCAGAATTAGGAACGGCGACCACGCTTTAAGGATCTGCATCAGGCTGTAGGGCGAAACCATTAGGTTGGTGGGTTTGCCGAATCCGCCTGTGCTGGCGGTGACGATAACGTCAGAGGTCACGCCCGGAATCTGTGCGCCTGCGGTGCGTTTTGGCTGCCAGATTTTCAGGAGCAGGGTCAGGCTTACCAAGCTAGCCAGCGCAGAGGTAATGTCCGGCAGTTCTGGGCCAATGTAGTTGGAGGTGAAAAATTGGGTGACGGCAAAGCTCAAGCCGGCGACCAACGCTGCGGGCCAAGTTTCACGCACACCGCGCAGGCCATCCATCATGAAAACCAGCCAGAACGGTACAAACAGTGACAGCAGGGGTAACTGGCGACCGGCCATAGCGCCGATTTTGAAGGCGTCGATGCCGGTGACTTGACCCGCCACGATGATCGGAATTCCGAGGGCGCCGAAGGCTACTGGGGCGGTGTTAGCGATCAGGCATAGGCCCGCAGCGTACAGAGGGTTGAAACCTAAGCCGACAAGCAGGGCGGCGGTAATCGCTACCGGAGCGCCGAAACCGGCGGCACCTTCTAGGAAGGCTCCGAAGCAGAAACCAATCAGTAGCACTTGTAGACGCTGGTCATCGGTGATGGACAGCACTGAGCTGCGGATGATTTCGAATTGGCCGCTTTTGACGGTCAGTTTGTAGAGGAACACTGCGGCAACAATGATCCAGGCAATGGGCCAAAGGCCATAAGCAAATCCGTAGCCCGCGGCGGCGAAAGCCATATCGGCAGGCATTTGGAAGGCAAAGATCGCAACCAAAATCGACAAGGCAAGGGTAATGCTACCGGCGACGTGACCTTTGAGGCGGAACACGGCCAACGCTAAGAAGAAAAATACGATGGGGATAACGGCCGCGATGGCAGATAAGCCGAGGCTGCCGAGTGGGCTGTAAAGTTGTTGCCAAGTTTGCATGTGGGATGGCCCCTAATTGTTATTGGTCACTGCTGTTGCGTGTAACTGGATAATTGGTATTACCAATTTACAATTGCTGTGGGCTAGGTTAAAAGCCTTGAAGGGTGTGTGTCAATTTGCCGCTGCTAAATCTTTAGTCGTGTAGTTCGTCGTCACGGCGGCTGATGGGGTAAAAAACGATTTCTCTGATAGGTGTTTGGCGAACGCCAATCAGCGAGAATAGAGGGCCCGGCGCGTGGTCGGGTGTGTGGAGAGTCGAGATGGGGTTTGATCAAATTCGCCAGCGCCGCTTGTCGGACGATATTGTTGAGCAGCTCGAAGGCATGATCCTTGAGGGCACGTTGAAGGCGGGCGAGCGTTTGCCTGCGGAACGTGCGCTGGCGGAGCAATTTGGTGTGTCGCGGCCCTCATTGCGTGAGGCGATTCAAAAGTTGATCGCCAAAGGCTTACTGGTCAGCCGCCAGGGCGGTGGCAATTATGTAGCCACTTCGTTGGGATCGACGTTTAGTGATCCTTTGTTGCAACTGCTGGAGAGTAACCCTGACGCCCAGCGAGATTTGCTGGAGTTTCGTCACACCCTTGAAGCCTCTTGCGCTTACTACGCGGCTTTGCGGGCAACCGATATGGACCGTGAGCGGTTGCGGGTAGCCTTCGAGCGCTTGCAGGACTGTTATGCCCGGGCCGGTGAAATCAGTCGGGCCGAGGAGGGCGAGGCAGATGCCAGCTTTCACTTGGCGATTGCTGAGGCAAGCCACAACGCGGTGTTGTTGCACACCATTCGCGGGTTATTCGATTTGCTCAAGCGCAACGTGGTAACCAACATTGGTGGTATGTACAAGCAGCGCAGCGAGACGCGCGACATGCTAATTGGTCAGCATCGCGAGTTGTATTTGGCGATTATCGAAGGTCGGGCTGAAGATGCGCGGGGCGTTGCGAGCCGCCATCTTATGTATGTGCAGGAAGTGTTGGAGGAAGTACGTCAGGAGGTTCAGCGCGTGGCGCGGGCAGAGCGGCGTAATGGGTTGTGAGATGCAAAACCTGTAGGAGCGGACTTTTGATCTTTTAAAAGATCGCGAGCAAGCTCGCTCCTACAGCGCTCGGGCTAGGATCTAATCTTCCTTACCTTTGCTACGTACCGCGCGTTGCAGTTCGCGATCGGAGTCGCGCTCACGTTCGGTATGCCGCTTGTCGTATTCCTTCTTACCTTTACCTAGGGCAATTTCGCACTTGACCAAGTGCTTGCTCCAGTAAAGCGAGAGGCAGACGCAGGCATAACCTTTTTGCTGCACTGAGCTGGCCAGCTTTTCAAGCTCGCGCTTGTTGAGCAGCAGCTTGCGACTGCGTGTCGGGTCAGCGATAACGTGCGTGCTGGTTGTGGTCAAAGGCGAGAAGTGGCTGCCGAGCAACCAAGCTTCACCATCTTTGAGAAGCACATAGCTGTCGACCAGCTGTGCTTTGCCTGCGCGCAGACTTTTTACTTCCCAGCCGGCCAGGACCAGACCAGCCTCGAACCGATGTTCGATGAAGTAATCGTGTCGCGCCTTTTTATTTTGCGCGATGGTCCCTGTGGGGTGCTTCTTCTGTTTAGCCATAGGGGCAGCATTATAGGGAGTTGCGAGCGAGTCTGCTACGGTCAACCTGTGTGCTTGAGCAGGTAGTTTGATTCCCGGACAATACGCACTGTTTTTTAGTGCTTGGGCGTAATTTTCTTACGTCGCGTATCATGCTGCCTTTGGGTGGGCTGTGCCTTGTGGTCTTTACAAGCTGATCATGGGCGCGGTGCGGTACGCGACGGTTCGCCCTGACTCTTTTCTTGATGCGCTATGTGGCGCCACTCGGCATTCTGATTGTGTTTGCCGCCCAGCTGTGGAATTAACGCTGACATGACTACCCATATCCAACGCTCCGCCTTGTTGCCTTATCCGGCACAGGCTTTGTATGACCTGGTTAACGACGTAGCGCGTTATCCGGAATTTTTGCCGTGGTGCTCATCTGCCGAGATTATCGAAAGCACTGCGTCGTTGATGCGCGCCAGTTTGGGCGTGGCCAAAGGCGGCTTGAGCCAGCATTTTGTTACGCGTAATACGCTAACGCCCGGTGAGTCGATTGAGATGAACCTAGAAGAGGGCCCCTTTACCAAGCTGCACGGTCTTTGGGTGTTCAAACCATTGGGCGAGAAGGCCTGCAAGATAAGCTTGGACATGACCTTTGATTACGCCGGGGCAATCGTCAAAGCAACCTTGGGGCCGTTGTTTAATCAGGCGGCTAACACTTTAGTGGATGCTTTTTGCCAGCGCGCCAAGCAGTTGTATGGCTGAGCCGGTGATCGACATTGAAGTGGTTTACGCGGCAGTTGATCGGCAGAAGTTGTTGCAGGTGACGGTGCCTGAGGGCACATCGCTGCGGGCTGCGGTGCAGGCGTCGGGTATCGGCCAAATGTTTCCTGAGTTGGATTTGGAACATTGCCCTGTGGGTATCTTTGGTAAGCAGGTCATGGATCCGCAGTTGCGCGTTGTAGAGGCTGGGGCTCGTATTGAAATTTATCGCCCGCTGTTGGCCGACCCGAAAGAGATCAGGCGCCAGCGTGCCGCCAAAGCGGCTGAGGCAAAGCGGCTGAGCGGGTTGTGAATCGCTCAATTAGGCGCAGATAACAAAAAGCCCGGCATGCCGGGCTTTTTGCAACGAGCTGTTATTGCTCTTGGGTGTCCAGAGGCGTTGGCGTCGGGACGGGTACTGTTTCTACGCCGTCGACGTCTTTCTGGATTTGATCAAGCAGCGATCCCGGTTTGGCCGGGACTTCGCTCTTCTCGGCAGGTTCTTGATCCGCCGGATTGACGACCTCGGTCGAGTCTTCTTTGCCCAAAATGGCTTCGTCGCGGCTTACACCAGGCTTAAAATCACCTGACAAGCTGACGAGTTGGTCGTTTTGGTTGAAGAACACGCTGACGCGCTCTTGTTGGCGTTCACCGCCGCCGGGCTGCAGGCTGTACAGATAATCCCAGCGATCAGGGTGGAATGTATCGGTCAACAGGGCGTTGCCCATAATAAACCGCACTTGCCGACGGGTCATTCCCGGGCGCAACTGGTTTATCATGTCCTGCGTGACGACATTGCCCTGTTGGATGTCGATTTTGTAAACCCCGGGGAATGAACAACCGGCGAGTGCGAGCAGTCCCACAAAGGTGAAACTGGTTAGCAAGAGCTTGGTGTTTTGCATCGGTGGGCGACTTCCACTATCTTGGCTGGGACAAGGTAAACGCCGATCATACCCGTATTAAGAGAAGCTGCGAAGCCGCTTCCGCGAGAAAGCTAACCATGGTTGAAAATAGCGAACTACGTAAGGCCGGACTTAAGGTGACTCTGCCACGAGTCAAAATTCTACAAATGCTTGACTCTGCTGAGCAGCGTCACATGAGTGCTGAGGATGTTTATAAGGCGCTTATGCAGGCTGGCGAAGACGTCGGTCTGGCCACGGTTTACCGTGTTTTGACCCAGTTTGAGTCCGCTGGGCTGGTAATCCGTCACAATTTTGATGGTGGTCATGCGGTCTTTGAATTGGCCGATGCTGACGGTGGTCATCACGACCATATGGTCAATATGGATACCAATGAAGTGATTGAATTTTTCGACGAAGAAATCGAAAAGCTGCAGAAAGCGATTGCTACCAAGCATGGCTTTGAGCTGGTGGATCACAACTTGGTGCTGTACGTGCGTAAGTCAGCAAAATAAGCATGTCGCGCGAATTTCGATTCGCGAAACGATCGAAGGCGACCTTGAGTCGCCTTCGTGCTTTCTAAAATGTAATTTTTTATGACCGTTCGTCGTTAAGCGGCTAAAATTTTTGCGGTGACGACCATTTTTTTAGCATGAGCCAGCGATTCTTTGGTCAGGTCTATGCCGCCGAGCATGCGTGCCACTTCTTCTACACGCTCTTTTTTGCTCAGTTTTGAGACGGCAGTACGTGTTGTTTCGCTTTCGCGAACCTTGTGTACAAAAAGATGTTGATGGCATTGCGCTGCTACTTGCGGCAGGTGAGTGACCGTCAGCACTTGCCCGCGCTCACCCAAGCGGCGCAGCAGTTGGCCTACAATCTCCGCGGTCGGGCCGCCAATACCTACGTCCACTTCGTCAAACACCAAGGTAGGAATGCGTGAGGTCTGGGCGGTGATGACTTGAATGGCCAAGCTGATACGCGATAGCTCGCCGCCAGAGGCCACTTTGGCAAGTGCTTTTAGGGGTTGCCCAGGGTTGGCGCTGACCAGAAGCTCCACTTGCTCTAACCCATGGGGCATTGGATCGCTGCTGCTCTGTGCGCGCAGCTCGATCACAAAGCGGCCACCGGGCATGCCCAATCGCTGGATTTCTTCTTCAACTGCACTGCCTAGTCGGGTTGCGGCATGGGCGCGCAAGTTGCTCAGTTCGCCTGCGCACTCTTGATAGTGGCGCGCGTAAGACGCCAGCTCATGGGTTAAGCGCTCGATGTTTTCATCGTTGGCATTAAGGGTTTCGAGCTCATCAAGCAGATTTTGTTGCAGTGCGGCAACCTCGGTAGGCTGCACACGGTGTTTGCGTGCTAACGAGTAAATGGTGTCGAGCCGTTCTTCAAGGTACTGCAGGCGGCTTGGGTCGGCATCAAAATGGTCAATAAAACGATTGAGTTCGCCCACGGCCTCTTCAACTTGGATTTGCGCGCTGGCCAGTAGGTCAGTTGCTTCGCTCAATGAACCAGAGTTGTTATGCACGCTCGACAGCCGATTCAGGCTGGCTGTCAGCGCATTAAGAACGTTACCTGAGTCGTTTTCGCTGCACTGTTCAATGACTTGGCGGCAAATCGTTAGTAGCGTTTCTGCGCTGGTCAGGTTTTTGTGCTCTTGCTCTAGTTCTTCTAGCTCATTTTCGCCCAGCGACAGGGTTTCTAGCTCTTCGAGCTGGTAGCTCAGCAGTTGGTGGCGTGCCCGCTGCTCATCGCCCGAGTTGGATAGATGTTCAAGTTCCTGACGGGTTTGACGCCAGCGTTGTGCGGCCAGTTGGACTTGGCGGGCAAGGTCGGTGGCGCCTGCATACTCGTCTAGCAGGCGGCGATGGGTGTCGGGCTTAAGCAGTGATTGGTGTTCATGTTGGCTGTGAATGTCGATCAGCAGTTCACCCAAGGCCTTGAGGTCGCCTTGTGGGCAGGGAGTGCCGTTGATATAGCCTCGCGAGCGCCCTTCGGCAGTAATGACGCGGCGCAGGATACACGGGCCGTCGCACTCAAGATCGCGCTCCGCCAGCCAGGCTCGAGCCTCAGGGATATCTTGCAGGTCGAAGGTGGCCAAAATGTCGGCTTTTTCGGCCCCAGGACGAACCACGCCATGATCAGCACGGTCCCCTAAAGTGAGGCCAAGTGCATCGAGCATGATTGATTTCCCAGCGCCAGTCTCACCAGTGATTACACTCATACCGCGATCGAGCTCAAGATCGAGATGTTCAACGATGGCGTAGTTATGTACGGACAGGTGCACCAGCATAGGAGCTGCTCCAAAACGTAATGTCTGGTTATTTATACAGTGTTTTGTTTCATGCTGACAATGGCTGTGCTTAGTTCTATTTGCTTGGCTTGAAGGCTTTTTTAAGCTGTTTTGAGAGGGCAGGCGGGGCGTAATGAGGAATCAAAAGGCGATTCTTAGTGCCTTTTGGCTCTTGAACCTGAAAATTGCGACCCCATATACCGAGGCAGAAGCGCGAGTTGAGCTCGCGGACGAAGTTTGAAAGGAGAAATCTATGGCAGACGAACAGACTATGGATACGCAGAACCAAGACGCTAATCAGGCTGCTGAGGGTGCAAATGCTGATCTGACAGCACGTGTACAGACGCTCGAAGAGCAACTGGCTGCGGCGAATGATCAGGCTCTGCGTGTAGCTGCTGATTTGCAGAACGTTCGCCGTCGTGCCGAACAGGACGTTGAAAAAGCACACAAATTTGCATTGGAAAAATTCGCTGGTGACTTGTTGCCAGTTATCGACAGTCTGGAGCGCGGCCTTGATCTGTCGAATCCGGATGACGAGAACATTCGTCCAATGCGCGAAGGGATCGAGCTGACGCTGAAAATGTTCCAGGACACTCTGAAGCGTTATCACTTGGAAGCCATTGATCCGCACGACGGTGAGCCCTTCAATGCATCGCATCACCAAGCGATGGCCATGCAAGAAAGTGCTGACCTGGAGCCGAACAGTGTGCTCAAGGTGTTTCAAAAAGGTTATCAGCTCAATGGTCGCTTACTACGCCCGGCTATGGTCGTAGTCAGCAAGGCGCCAGCACCGGTTTCGCCATCTATTGACGAGCAGGCTTGAAATCGGCCGCAAGGGCCCCATTTAGATGTCAAGCGATAAGCAGTGCCGTAGTTAGTCATTACTGCTACGGCAAAAAAATTCAAATTTTGGGAGAGTCAACATGGGCAAGATTATCGGTATCGACCTCGGGACCACTAACTCGTGTGTTTCGGTTCTTGAAAACGGTAAAGCAAAAGTTATCGAAAACGCAGAAGGCGCGCGTACCACGCCTTCAATCGTTGCATACGCCAATGATGGCGAAATTTTGGTTGGCCAGTCGGCCAAGCGTCAGGCAGTGACCAATCCGCATAACACCCTTTATGCGGTGAAGCGTCTGATCGGTCGTCGTTTTGACGAAGAAGTTGTACAGAAAGATATTCAGATGGTGCCTTACAAAATCGTCAAGGCTGACAATGGCGATGCGTGGGTTGAAGTGAGCGGCCAGAAAATGGCTCCGCCACAAATTTCTGCTGAAATCTTGAAGAAAATGAAGAAAACCGCCGAAGACTATCTCGGCGAAGCGGTGACTGAGGCGGTGATCACCGTTCCTGCTTACTTCAACGACAGCCAGCGTCAGGCAACTAAAGACGCCGGCCGTATCGCGGGTCTGGACGTAAAACGTATCATTAACGAACCTACCGCAGCTGCTCTCGCTTACGGTATGGATAAAGCGAAAGGCGACCACACTGTCATCGTTTATGACTTGGGCGGCGGTACTTTCGACGTTTCGGTTATCGAAATTGCTGAAGTTGATGGCGAGCACCAGTTTGAAGTGTTGGCGACCAACGGTGACACGTTCCTGGGTGGTGAAGACTTCGACATTCGTCTGATCGACTACCTGGTTGATGAGTTCAAGAAAGAAACCGGCATGAACCTTAAAGGTGACCCGCTGGCGATGCAGCGCCTGAAAGAAGCCGCTGAAAAAGCAAAAATCGAGCTGTCTTCGAGCCAGTCGACTGATGTGAACCTGCCGTACATCACTGCAGACGCTACCGGTCCTAAGCACTTGAACGTGAAAATCTCGCGCGCCAAGTTGGAATCGCTGGTAGAAGACTTGGTTCAGCGCACTATCGAGCCTTGCCGTATCGCTCTGAAAGACGCCGGTATTGATGTTGATGCGATCAACGACGTAATTCTGGTCGGTGGTCAAACACGTATGCCGTTAGTGCAAAAGCAAGTTAGCGAGTTCTTCGGTAAAGAAGCGCGTAAAGACGTGAACCCTGACGAAGCTGTTGCAATGGGTGCTGCTATCCAAGGCGCAGTATTGGCTGGTGATGTTAAAGACGTTCTGTTGCTGGACGTGAGCCCGCTGACTCTGGGTATCGAAACCATGGGCGGTGTAATGACCCCGCTGATCGAGAAAAACACCACGATTCCTACCAAGAAATCGCAAGTGTTCTCGACTGCAGACGATAACCAAGGTGCAGTGACTATTCACGTGCTGCAAGGTGAGCGTAAGCAAGCGACTCAGAACAAGTCGTTGGGCAAATTCGACCTGGCTGACATTCCACCAGCTCCACGTGGTCAGCCTCAGATCGAAGTGACCTTTGACATCGACGCTAACGGTATCTTGAACGTAAGCGCTAAAGACAAGGCGACTGGCAAGTCTCAGTCCATTGTGATCAAGGCGAACTCGGGTCTGTCCGAGGACGAAATCGCTCAAATGGTCCGTGACGCTGAAGTCAACGCTGAAGAAGACCGCAAATTCGAAGAGCTGGCTGCTGCGCGCAACCAAGGCGATGCGCTGGTTCACTCGACTCGTAAAATGATCGCTGACGCTGGCGACAAGGTTACTGAGGAAGAGAAAACCGCAATCGAAGCTGCAGTAGTTGCACTTGAAGCCGCTGTTAAAGGCGATGACAAAGCAGCTATCGAAGCCAAAGTTGAAGAGCTGTCCAAGGTGTCGGCTCCAGTTGCTCAAAAAATGTACGCAGAGCAAGGGAACCCGGCAGATGCAGCGGCTAAACCAGCTGATTCGGCTGAAAAAGCGGATGACGTTGTCGACGCTGAGTTCGAAGAAGTTAAAGACAACAAGTAATAGGCTTGTTGGTCGGGCCGGTTGACCGTGCATAAGCGGTGACTGGTAGGATGTCGCCGCGCGGGAGCTTGCTCCCGCGTTGGCGTGTCTGGAGCAAGGGAATTTTTACAGCATGCGACAAGCTCGGATGCTTGCGGTTAAGGCAGGGCTTTTGTGTTCCTGTCTGTGATAGCCGCTCCTGTCGACCAATGCATTGGTCGTTAATCAGAAACCAATATCGTTGAAAAGACGTGAGTTGAGCCTTGTTTGTCCAGGCTCGGCGGGTTTGGTGAGGCTCGGGAGGGTTTTTCCAAACGTCCTTGAGAGTGCAAAGAATTATGGCAAAGCGCGACTATTACGAAGTATTGGGTGTCGAACGGACCACCACTGTGGTCGAGCTGAAAAAGGCTTATCGTCGTCTCGCAATGAAACACCATCCGGACCGTAACCCGGGTGACAAAGCCTCTGAAGAGATGTTCAAAGAGGCTAATGAAGCTTATGAAGTGCTGTCCGATACCAGCAAGCGAGCTGCTTACGACCAATATGGTCATGCGGGTGTTGATCCGCAAATGGGTGGCGGTGGTGCGGGTTTCGGTGGCCAGAACTTCTCCGATATTTTCGGCGATGTGTTCAGTGATTTCTTTGGCGGTGGCCGTGGCGGCTCCCGGGGTGGCGCGCAGCGCGGTAGCGATTTGCGCTACACGCTGGAGCTGAACCTGGAAGAGGCTGTGCGCGGTACTACGGTCAATATTCGTGTGCCGACGCTGGTCAATTGCAAGCCTTGTGACGGTTCGGGTGCGAAGAAAGGTTCTTCGCCTGTGACCTGCACAACGTGCGGTGGTATTGGTCAGGTGCGCATGCAGCAGGGGTTTTTCTCTGTTCAGCAGACCTGTCCACGTTGCCATGGTCAGGGCAAGATCATTTCTGACCCGTGCGAAAGCTGCAATGGCGACGGTCGTGTAGAAGAGTACAAAACCCTGTCTGTGAAAGTGCCCGCAGGTGTTGATACCGGTGATCGTATCCGGCTGTCAGGCGAGGGCGAGGCGGGTGTGCAAGGTGGCCCGGCCGGTGATCTGTACGTGGTTATCGAAGTGCGTGAGCACGCGATCTTCCAGCGCGATGGTAAGCATCTGTTCTGCGAAGTGCCGATCAGTTTTGCCGATGCTGCGCTGGGCGCTGAACTTGAAGTGCCGACGCTGGATGGTCGGGTCAAGTTGAAGGTTCCTGAGGGTACTCAAACTGGCAAGCAGTTCCGTCTGCGTGGCAAAGGTGTTGCTCCTGTGCGTGGCGGTGGCGTTGGTGATCTGATGTGCCGTGTTGTTGTTGAGACACCGGTCAAGTTGAGCCGTCGTCAGCGCGAGCTGATGGAGGAGTTCCGCTCGACACTGGAGGGCGATAGCTGCCATTCGCCAAACGCGACGGGTTGGTTTGAAGGCGTTAAGCGCTTCTTCGGCGACTTATAAGGGGCTGGCATGCGACGTATAGCTGTGATGGGCGCTGCGGGGCGCATGGGTAAAACGCTGATTGCTGCCGTTGAGCAGCGCTCGCCAGTGTGCGGGCTGACTGCGGCGATTGTTCGTCCGGGCAGTTCGCTGGTGGGGGCTGATGCGGGTGAGCTCGTATCGCTTGGGCGTATCAATGTTCCGTTGTCTGCCAGTCTTGAAGGCGTAGTTAATGATTTCGATGTGCTAATCGACTTCACGCTGCCTGAGGTGATGCTCGGTAATCTGGCTTTTTGCCGCCAAGCGGGCAAAGCCATGGTGATTGGCACGACGGGTTTGAGTGCGGCGCAAAAGCAATTGTTGGTTGAGGCTGCTAAAGACATTCCGATTGTGTTTGCATCCAACTTTAGTGTTGGGGTCAACCTGTCATTCAAGCTGCTGGATATGGCGGCGCGGGTGATGGGGGATGATGCTGATATTGAAATTATCGAGGCGCATCATCGTCACAAGGTCGACGCGCCGTCAGGTACGGCCATGCGCATGGGTGAAGTCATCGCCGATGCGTTGGGTCGTGATCTGCAGAAGGTTGCGGTTTATGGTCGCGAAGGCCATACCGGTGCGCGTGAGCACGAAACGATTGGTTTTGCGACCGTTCGCGGTGGTGATGTGGTTGGGGACCATACGGTTCTGTTTGCGGCTGAGGGTGAGCGTTTGGAAATCACCCATAAAGCCTCAAGCCGCATGACGTTCGCCAAAGGCGCTGTTCGCGCTGCTCAATGGCTCGATGGGCGTAAGCCGGGTCTGTATGACATGCAGGATGTGCTCGATCTGCGTTGAGTCGTCTTTAAAAATGGGGCTGTTGCACCCGCAGCAGTCCATTTTTTAACCGCTAAGCGATGATCTGTCGCATTCCTCTGCCTTTAGGGCTCTTTAGCGGTAGACCAAAAAAGCCTTTTTCTGTAAGCTACAGCTTTAGTGTGTCCACTAAAAGCGCGCAGATAATTCGATGAAGAAGCGGGGTGACGTGTCCATACGTCACTCCGCTTTTTTACAACCTGCGATCGCCCTTTCAGGCTTTATTTACGGGAGGTCTTCTTGACTAAGCAAGCCATACTCGCCCTCGCTGATGGCAGCATTTTTCGCGGCGAAGCCATTGGGGCCGACGGTCAGACCGTTGGTGAGGTGGTATTTAACACCGCAATGACTGGCTACCAGGAGATCTTGACGGATCCTTCCTACGCTCAGCAAATCGTGACCCTGACTTACCCGCATGTTGGCAATACCGGCACTACACCGGAAGATGCCGAGTCTGATCGTGTTTGGTCCGCAGGTTTGGTTATCCGTGATCTGCCGCTGGTTGCGAGCAACTGGCGTAACACAATGTCGCTGTCTGATTATCTGAAAGCCAACAATGTGGTGGCAATCGCCGGTATCGACACTCGCCGCCTAACGCGTATTTTGCGAGAAAAAGGCGCGCAAAACGGCTGCATCATGGCGGGTGACAATATCTCTGACGAAGCTGCGATCGCAGCGGCTCGCGGATTCCCTGGCCTCAAAGGGATGGATCTGGCGAAAGTCGTTAGCACCGAAAAAGCTTACGAGTGGCGTTCGAGTGTCTGGAATCTGGCAACCGACAGTCACCCGACTATCGAAGCCAGCGATCTGCCTTACCACGTAGTCGCTTACGACTACGGTGTGAAGTGGAACATTCTGCGTATGTTGGTTGAGCGTGGCTGCCGCGTCACGGTAGTGCCGGCTCAAACGCCAGCTAGCGATGTGTTGGCGCTTAACCCTGATGGTGTGTTCCTGTCTAACGGCCCAGGTGATCCTGAGCCATGCGACTATGCGATCACTGCTATTCAAGACGTGTTGAAAACCGAGATTCCGGTGTTTGGCATCTGCTTGGGTCATCAGCTGTTGGCACTGGCTTCTGGCGCCAAGACTGTGAAAATGGGTCATGGCCACCATGGTGCGAACCACCCGGTTCAAGACTTGGACACCGGTGTGGTGATGATCACCAGCCAGAACCACGGTTTCGCTGTTGATGAGGCGACTTTGCCTGCCAACGTACGCGCCATCCATAAGTCGCTGTTCGACGGTACCTTGCAAGGTATCGAGCGTACCGACAAGAGCGCTTTCAGCTTCCAGGGTCACCCTGAAGCAAGCCCTGGCCCGAACGACGTTGCGCCGCTGTTCGATCGCTTCATCAATGAGATGGCCAAGCGCCGCTGATTAGCTCCCTGTGATGAGTAGCCTAATGGTGGCCCCGATACTGGCGGCCCCTTAGGTTGCTTAGGAACCTGATCAACGGCTTGCCGACTGACCTGCGGATTTGAGTGACAAACCCATGCCAAAACGTACAGACATAAAAAGCATCTTGATTCTCGGCGCTGGCCCGATTGTTATCGGCCAAGCGTGTGAATTTGACTACTCCGGCGCCCAAGCCTGTAAGGCTCTGCGTGAAGAGGGTTATCGCGTCATCTTGGTGAACTCTAACCCGGCCACCATCATGACCGACCCGGACATGGCCGATGCGACCTACATTGAGCCGATCAAATGGCAAACCGTCGCTAAGATCATCGAAAAAGAGCGTCCAGACGCTTTGCTGCCGACAATGGGCGGCCAAACAGCCTTGAACTGCGCACTGGATCTGGAGCGCGAAGGCGTTCTGGAGAAGTTTGGCGTGGAGATGATCGGCGCTAACGCTGACACCATCGACAAAGCTGAAGATCGTTCGCGTTTTGACAAGGCGATGAAGTCTATCGGCCTAGATTGCCCGCGCTCCGGTATTGCTCACAGCATGGAAGAGGCTAACGCGGTTCTCGAAAAGCTGGGCTTCCCGTGCATCATTCGTCCGTCCTTCACCATGGGCGGCACCGGTGGCGGTATTGCTTACAACCGTGAAGAGTTCGAAGAAATCTGTTCACGTGGTCTGGATCTATCGCCAACCAAAGAACTGCTGATCGACGAATCGTTAATCGGCTGGAAAGAGTACGAGATGGAGGTTGTCCGCGATAAGAAGGACAACTGCATCATCGTCTGCTCAATCGAAAACTTTGACCCGATGGGCGTCCACACCGGTGACTCAATCACCGTTGCTCCGGCTCAAACCCTGACCGACAAAGAATATCAAATCATGCGTAACGCCTCGCTGGCGGTGCTGCGTGAGATCGGCGTTGAAACGGGTGGTTCCAACGTTCAATTCGGTATCTGCCCGAACACTGGCCGCATGGTCGTGATCGAGATGAACCCTCGTGTATCCCGCTCTTCGGCGCTAGCTTCCAAAGCTACTGGCTTCCCGATTGCACGTATCGCAGCTAAGTTGGCGATTGGCTACACCTTGGACGAGTTGCAAAACGAAATCACTGGCGGTGCAACGCCGGCGTCCTTCGAACCGTCCATTGACTACGTTGTGACCAAGCTGCCACGTTTTGCATTCGAGAAGTTTGCTAAAGCCGATGCGCGTTTGACCACGCAAATGAAGTCCGTAGGCGAAGTTATGGCCATTGGCCGGACTTTCCAAGAGTCATTGCAGAAAGCTCTTCGCGGTCTGGAAGTTGGCGTTAGTGGTCTTGATCCTAAGCTCGACTTGAGCAACCCGGAAAGCATGGCTGTCCTCAAGCGCGAGCTGACTGTGCCGGGCGCCGAGCGTATTTGGTACGTGGCTGACGCGTTCCGTGCGGGCATGACTGTTGAAGACATCTTCGGCATGAACATGATTGATCCTTGGTTCTTGGTCCAGATCGAAGATCTGATCAAGGATGAAGAGAAGATCAAGACTCAAGGCCTGTCTGCGATTGATCGCGACACCATGTATCGCCTCAAGCGTAAAGGCTTCTCTGATGCTCGTTTGGCAGTATTGCTGGGTGTCACCGAGAAAAACCTGCGTCGCCATCGCCACAAGCTTGAAGTGTTCCCGGTTTACAAGCGCGTTGACACGTGCGCGGCCGAGTTTGCGACTGACACTGCCTACATGTACTCCACCTATGAGGAAGAGTGCGAAGCGAACCCTACGGATCGTGACAAGATCATCATTCTGGGTGGCGGTCCTAACCGTATTGGTCAGGGTATCGAGTTTGACTATTGCTGCGTACATGCGGCGCTGGCGTTGCGAGCAGATGGTTACGAAACCATCATGGTCAACTGCAACCCAGAAACAGTATCTACCGACTACGATACTTCGGATCGTCTGTATTTCGAGTCCGTAACCTTAGAAGACGTGCTGGAAATCGTACGTGTCGAGAAGCCCAAGGGTGTGATTGTTCAATACGGCGGCCAAACTCCACTAAAACTGGCGCGTGCCCTAGAAGAAGCAGGCGTGCCGATCATTGGCACCAGCCCTGATGCCATCGACCGTGCAGAAGACCGCGAGCGCTTCCAGCAAATGGTTGAGCGTCTGAATCTGCGTCAGCCGCCAAACGCCACTGTGCGCAGCGAAGATGAAGCCATCCGCGCCGCTGGCAAAATCGGTTACCCGCTGGTTGTTCGTCCTTCCTACGTATTGGGCGGCCGTGCGATGGAAATCGTTTACGAAGAAGAAGAGCTCAAGCGTTACCTGCGCGATGCGGTGAAAGTGTCTAATGACAGCCCTGTGCTGCTGGATCACTTCCTGAACTGCGCTATTGAAATGGATGTTGATGCTGTTTGCGACGGTACTGATGTCGTGATCGGCGCGATCATGCAACACATCGAGCAGGCAGGTGTTCACTCCGGCGACTCTGCGTGCTCGCTGCCGCCTTACTCGTTGCCGCTGCACATCCAGAACGAGATGCGTGAGCAGGTCAAGAAAATGGCGCTGGAGTTGGGTGTGGTTGGCCTGATGAACGTGCAACTGGCCCTGCAAGGCGAAGACATCTACGTGATCGAAGTGAACCCGCGTGCTTCGCGAACTGTTCCTTTTGTGTCTAAGTGCATCGGTGTCTCGCTGGCAATGATCGCTGCTCGTGTGATGGCTGGTAAGACGCTGAAAGAAATCGGCTTTACTAAAGAAATCATTCCTAACTTCTACAGCGTGAAAGAGGCGGTCTTCCCATTCGCTAAGTTCCCTGGCGTTGACCCGATTCTCGGCCCAGAGATGAAGTCCACAGGTGAAGTAATGGGCGTGGGCGACACGTTCGGTGAGGCTTTTGCCAAAGCGCAAATGGGCGCTAGCGAAGTGCTGCCAACTGGCGGTACTGCATTTATCAGCGTGCGTGATGATGACAAACCATTGGTTGCTGCTGTTGCGCGTGATCTGATTAACCTTGGTTTTGAAGTCGTATCGACTGCCGGTACTGCGAAGTTCATCGAAGCGGCTGGCTTAAAAGTGCGTCGTGTGAACAAGGTGACTGAGGGTCGCCCGCACGTGGTTGATATGATCAAAAACGACGAAGTCACTTTGATTATCAACACCACCGAAGGTCGTCAGTCGATTGCTGACTCTTACTCCATTCGCCGCAACGCTCTGCAGCACAAGATTTACTGCACAACGACTATTGCTGCTGGCGAAGCGATCTGTGAAGCGCTTAAATTCGGTCCTGAAAAAACCGTACGTCGCTTGCAGGATTTACACGCAGGAATGAAGGCATGATCAAATACCCAATGACGGTCCAGGGCGCGAAAGCCCTGGAAGAAGAACACGCACACCTGACCAAGGTTGTTCGGCCTAAGCTGAGCCAAGATATCGGCACGGCGCGTGAGTTGGGCGACCTGAAAGAAAACGCTGAATACCATGCTGCCCGCGAGCAGCAAGGTATGGTTGAGGCGCGTATCCGTGATATCGAAGGGCGCATGCAGAACGCGGTCATCATTGATGTCACGACTATTCCTCATACCGGTAAAGTGATTTTCGGTACCACGGTCGAGATCGCGAACGTTGAAACTGACGAATCCGTGACTTACCAAATCGTAGGTGAGGATGAGGCTGATATTAAGCTCGGAAAAATCTCGGTAGGTTCGCCGATTGCTCGCGCCTTGATTGCCAAGGAAGAGGGTGACGTAGTCGCGGTGAAAACCCCGAGTGGCGTCATTGAGTACGAGATTGTTGAAGTGCGGCACATCTAAGCAATAGCGCCCGCTTCGTGCGGGCGTTCTGTTTTGGCGTTCAGCCTAGCTTTTGCGGGCTGATAGCCAAGGCTTGCAAGGCATAGAATTTATAAGGTGTCGATCACAATAGGTTGACATCGACTGCCTGCAAGGCATGACTGGGTGAGCCCTAAAGACGGGCTTAGGCTGGCTTACGGCGGGAAGTGGTGTGTTAAGCGGGGCTGAAAGCCCGATGCATTGCGCAGGTGGTTTTGTTATTGGTAAGTAAGAGTGTCAGGGTGCGATAGACGCACCCTTGACTCTTGCCTACATCACTTGAAACGATGGATGTTCGACAGGTTCTTGTTAACATTGACGTTCTTACGGTACAGAAGCGCCATTTTGCCGATAACCTGTACCAGGTCTGCTTTGCCAGCCTTGCAGAGTTCTGCGATGGTTTCTAGGCGGGACTCGCGATCCAGGATGTTGACTTTGATTTTAATCAGCTCGTGATCGCCCAATGCGCGTTCGAGTTCGGCTAAAACACCTTCAGTCAAACCATTATCAGCCACAGTCAATACTGGTTTCAGATGGTGGCCAATGGATTTGTACTGTTTCTTCTGCTCTTGAGTGAGCGGCATAATCTGACCCCTGTGTCTGATCTTGTAAAAAGCGGCGGCCAGTTTACCCGAGCGAGTCCGGGACCGCCCAGTTAATCACGACCCGTTTATATTTTTTGAGGTGGCCCGTGGCCCGTTCCAAGACTAGCCTTAACTGGCTTAAAGAGCATTTCAACGATCCGTACGTCAAAATGGCGCAAAAGGATGGGTATCGCTCGCGTGCAAGTTACAAGCTTCTGGAGATCCAGGAGCGTGATCGTTTGATTCGTCCAGGCATGACGGTGATTGACTTGGGTGCGGCTCCGGGTGGGTGGTCGCAGGTGACCAGTCGTCTGATCGGTGGTCAAGGACGTTTGATCGCCTCTGATATTCTGGAAATGGACAGCATCCCGGATGTGACCTTTATTAAAGGTGACTTTACTGAGGACGCTGTACTGGAACAAATTCTCGAAGCTGTTGGAAATACGCAAGTAGACCTTGTGATTTCAGATATGGCCCCCAATATGAGTGGATTGGCCGCTGTAGATATGCCGCGAGCAATGTTCCTGTGTGAATTAGCACTGGATCTTGCCGGGCGTGTTCTGCGTCCAGGTGGTGATTTCTTGATCAAAGTCTTCCAGGGTGAAGGCTTCGATCAATACCACAAAGACATCCGCAAACTTTTTGATAAAGTGCAGATGCGCAAGCCGTCGTCATCACGAGACAGGTCTCGCGAGCAGTATTTGTTGGGGCGCGGCTTTCGTGGTATCGAGGGTTCGGCCAGCGATGAGCGCCTCTAACCGAGGCGATAGTTTTTTTTGTATCGCTTTACAGAACTGACATAACGAATATTGTGTAGTCAAGTTTCACAAAGGGTTACAGACGGAGCCTGCAAGGGTTGTAGGCAATGTAGTAAGTTATGCCGGTGAATATCATGCGAAGCACGCTTCAGTAGCGGGGCTTGCTTCAGAGGGTAGCTAATTGAACGATATGGCAAAGAATCTGATCCTGTGGTTGATCATCGCGGCTGTCCTGGTGACAGTGATGAACAACTTCTCCAGTCCAAACGAGCCACAAACCCTCAACTATTCCGACTTCATCCAGCAAGTTAAGGATGGCAAAGTCGAGCGCGTTGCCGTGGATGGCTACGTGATCACCGGCAAGCGCAGTGATGGCGATACCTTCAAAACCATTCGTCCTGCTATTCAGGACAACGGTTTGATCGGCGACCTGGTTGATAACCATGTCACCGTGGAAGGCAAGTTGCCTGAGCAGCAAAGCATCTGGACTCAATTGCTGGTTGCGAGCTTTCCGATTCTGGTGATCATCGCTGTTTTCATGTTCTTCATGCGTCAAATGCAAGGCGGTGCCGGTGGTAAAGGCGGCCCGATGAGCTTTGGCAAGAGCAAGGCGCGTCTGTTATCCGAAGATCAGGTCAAAACGACTCTGGCTGACGTAGCAGGCTGCGATGAAGCCAAAGAAGAAGTGGGCGAGCTGGTTGAGTTTCTCCGTGATCCGGGCAAATTCCAGCGTTTGGGCGGTAAAATCCCTCGTGGTGTGCTGATGGTTGGCCCACCAGGTACGGGTAAAACCTTGTTAGCCAAGGCGATTGCTGGCGAAGCTAAAGTACCGTTCTTCACGATTTCTGGTTCTGACTTCGTCGAAATGTTTGTGGGTGTAGGTGCGAGTCGTGTTCGCGATATGTTCGAGCAAGCCAAAAAGCATGCTCCTTGCATCATCTTCATCGACGAAATCGACGCTGTCGGTCGTCATCGTGGCGCCGGTATGGGTGGCGGTCATGATGAGCGTGAGCAGACCCTCAACCAGTTGCTGGTTGAGATGGATGGCTTTGAAATGAATGACGGCATCATTGTGATTGCTGCGACTAACCGTCCAGACGTTCTCGACCCTGCGCTGCTGCGTCCAGGTCGTTTTGACCGTCAAGTTGTGGTTGGTTTGCCGGACATCCGTGGTCGCGAGCAGATCCTCAAAGTACACATGCGTAAAGTGCCAATCGGTGACAATGTGCAGCCGGGTGTGATTGCGCGTGGTACACCAGGATTTTCGGGTGCCGACCTCGCCAACTTGGTGAACGAAGCCTCTCTGTTTGCCGCGCGTACCGGCAAGCGCATTGTTGAAATGAAAGAGTTTGAGCTGGCTAAAGACAAAATCATGATGGGCGCCGAGCGCAAATCTATGGTTATGTCGGATAAAGAAAAGCGCAACACTGCTTATCACGAGGCGGGGCACGCTATCGTGGGTCGCGTTGTGCCAGAGCATGATCCTGTTTATAAAGTGTCGATCATTCCACGTGGTCGTGCGTTAGGTGTAACGATGTTCTTGCCTGAAGAAGATCGCTATAGCCTCTCCAAGCGTGCGCTTATCAGTCAAATTTGCTCGCTTTACGGTGGTCGTATTGCTGAGGAAATGACGCTGGGCTTTGACGGTGTTACTACGGGTGCCTCCAATGACATCATGCGTGCGAGTCAGATTGCGCGGAACATGGTGACCAAGTGGGGCTTGTCCGAAAAGCTGGGCCCGTTAATGTATGCCGAAGATGATGAGTCTTACTTGGGTCGTGGCGGCGGCGGTCAAGGCGCTAGCGTTTCGGGCGAAACAGCCAAGATGATCGATCTTGAGGTGCGCAGCATCATTGATGGATGCTACGGCACTGCCAAGCAGATCCTGACTGATAACCGTGACAAGCTTGAAGCTATGGCTGATGCCTTGATGAAGTACGAGACGATTGATGTTGATCAGATTGACGACATTATGGCGGGTCGTCCTCCGCGTGAGCCGCGTGATTGGGAGGGTGGCGGTACAGGCACTCCAAGTAATCCGACGCTGGACAAAACTGATCGTCCAGAAGCCCCTATCGGCGGTCCCGCAGCTGAGCACTAAGGCTTGAAATGACTTCTGTTCAGTCCCTGACCCGGTTGCCTTGCGGCAACCGGGTTCTTGATTTAACCCATACGCATGTTATGGGCATTCTCAATGTTACCCCTGACTCTTTCTCTGATGGTGGGCGCTATGCTCCGGCAGATGCGGCCTTACGCCATGCAGAGTCGATGGTGTTAGCGGGAGCGACCCTCATTGATGTAGGCGGTGAATCTACACGCCCAGGTGCTCGTGTCGTCCTGCCGCAGGAGGAGCTTGATCGAGTTGCTCCGGTAGTGGAGCGAATCAGTCGTGAACTAGATGTCATTATCTCGGTCGATACCTCCGCGCCAATCGTAATGACTGAAGTTGCACGCCTCGGTGCGGGGCTTATAAATGATGTTCGCTCTCTGCGTCGTGAAGGTGCTTTGCAGGCTGCTGCTGCCACTGGTTTGCCTGTGTGCTTGATGCACATGCTGGGCGAGCCGGGCGATATGCAGGATAATCCGCATTACGCTGATCTAGTTGGCGAGGTTTCAGCGTTTTTGGTTGAGCGCACTAAGCAATGTGTTGCTGCTGGTATCGCCGCAGACCGCATTGTGCTGGACCCGGGCTTCGGCTTTGCAAAAACACTGCAACACAACCTGAGTTTGTTTAAGCATATGGAGGCCCTGCACGCTTTGGGGGCACCGCTGCTGGTGGGTGTGTCGCGTAAAAGTATGATTGGTCAGACGTTGAATCGGCCCGTCACCGAGCGTTTGTATGGCAGCCTTGCGCTGGCAGCACTTGCCGTGACAAAAGGCGCGCGTATTTTGCGTGTCCATGATGTGGCCGAAACGGTTGATGTGGTACGGATGATCGCAGCGGTAGAGTCCGCCGACTAAGAATGATGGAGCACCTATGACGAAGAAGTATTTTGGCACCGACGGTATTCGTGGTCGGGTCGGCGTTTATCCTATTACCCCGGATTTTATGCTCAAGCTGGGTTGGGCTGCGGGCATGGCATTTCGAAGCATGGGTGCTTGCCGGATCTTGGTGGGTAAGGACACGCGTATTTCGGGTTACATGTTTGAGTCTGCCCTTGAGGCGGGTCTATCGGCTGCAGGCGCGGACGTCATGCTTCTGGGGCCCATGCCGACCCCTGCTATTGCTTACCTTACCCGAACCTTTCACGCCGAAGCGGGCATTGTGATTAGTGCTTCGCACAATCCTCATGACGATAACGGTATCAAGTTCTTCTCGGGTGAGGGCACCAAGCTCCCTGATGAAGTTGAGCTGATGATCGAGGAGTTGCTTGAGGCTCCAATGACGGTTGTCGACTCTGACAAGCTGGGCAAGGTTTCGCGTATCAATGATGCATCCGGTCGTTACATCGAGTTTTGTAAAAGCAGTGTCCCAACTAGCACTAACTTTAGCGGCTTGAAAGTAGTGCTTGATTGCGCTCATGGCGCGACCTATAAGGTTGCGCCGAGCGTGTTTAAGGAGCTGGGCGCCAACGTCACGGTGTTATCGGCACAACCAAATGGCTTGAACATTAACGACA
Organism: Pseudomonas endophytica; assembly: GCF_001411475.1. GTDB lineage: Bacteria > Pseudomonadota > Gammaproteobacteria > Pseudomonadales > Pseudomonadaceae > Aquipseudomonas > Aquipseudomonas endophytica. The sequence continues at coordinate 34,031 of NZ_LLWH01000024.1, forward strand.
ACTGTGGTTCGACTCATATGGAGTCATTGCAGGCGGCGGTCTTGGCTGAGCACGCGGACTTGGGGATTGCCTTCGATGGTGACGGTGACCGAGTGCTGATGGTTGACCATACCGGGGCCATTGTTGATGGTGATGAGCTGCTGTTCATTATTGCCCGCGACTTGCATGAGCGCGGCAAGCTGCAAGGGGGCGTGGTTGGTACGCTGATGAGCAATCTGGGGCTTGAGCTAGCACTGGCTGACCTTAGCATTCCATTTGTACGGGCTGGTGTGGGCGATCGCTATGTGATTGCAGATCTACAAGAGCGTGACTGGCAAGTGGGCGGCGAAAACTCTGGGCATATCGTTTGCTTCCAGCACACCACAACGGGTGACGCGCTTCTTGCGGCGCTGCAAGCGTTGTTGGCGTTGCGTCGCCGAGGTGAAAGCCTGGCTCAAGCGCGCCAGGCACTGCGCAAATGTCCGCAAGTGCTTCTGAACGTTCGTTTTGGCGGTGATAACAATCCGGTTGAGCACCCTGCAGTCAAGGAGGCGTGCGCGCGCGTTACTGAGGCTATGAACGGCCGTGGGCGGGTATTGCTGCGCAAGTCCGGCACTGAGCCGTTGGTGCGGGTGATGGTTGAAGGTGACGACGAAATCATGGTTCGCGGCTATGCAGAAGAGCTGACAAAGCTAGTAAGTGAAGTTTGTGCCTGATTTCGGCTTGCAAGCGTTGATTTGGTTGGGTAACATCTGCGCCCACTTTGACCGACGAGGTAAAGCATGCGTCGCACTATGGTAGCTGGTAACTGGAAGATGCACGGTACCCGCGCCAGCGTCGCTGAGCTGATCGATGGTCTGCGTAATCTGAACTTGCCGAAAGATGTTGAGATTGCAGTATTCCCGTCTGAATTGTTTATTGATCGTGTAATCAATGGCTTGGAAGATGCGCCTATTTTGGTTGGTGCTCAGGATGCTGCAATTGAATCGAAGCAAGGTGCGCTGACTGGGGAGATATCTCCTGAGCAGTTAGTGGGTGCGGGTTGCAAATTTGTGTTGATAGGGCACTCTGAGCGACGCCTGATTTTGGGTGAATCGAACGAGACGCTAAATCGTAAGTTTGCAGCTGCTCAAGCTTCTGGCTTAACGCCAGTGTTGTGCATAGGGGAAACTCTTGAGCAACGAGAAGCAGGGCAAACGCTTGAGGTTGTTGAGCGTCAACTGAACGCTGTTATTGATGAGTTCGGTATTGATGTGTTGGCAAGCGCAGTGATTGCATACGAGCCGGTCTGGGCTATTGGTACTGGGCTGACTGCAACACCGCAGCAAGCGCAAGATGTGCATGCGGCCATTCGCGCACAACTGGCGCAGAAGAATCCTGAGGTGGCACAAGGTGTGCGGCTTCTATACGGCGGCAGCGTGAAGGCGGCCAATGCGGTCGAACTGTTCAGCATGCCGGATATCGATGGGGGGCTCATTGGTGGGGCTTCCCTGAATGCAGATGAGTTCGGTGCGATTTGTCGCGCCGCGGGAAACTGAGAAAATGCTGGAAACAGTCGTAGTGGTTTTTCATCTGTTGGCTGCATTGGGTGTAATTACCCTGGTATTGCTGCAACAGGGTAAAGGTGCGGATGCTGGAGCATCTTTCGGGGCAGGTGCATCAAATACTGTGTTCGGAAGCCAAGGTTCCTCTACCTTTCTTAGTAAGTTTACTGCTATACTTGCCGCAGGTTTTTTCATAACCAGCTTGGGGTTAGGTTACTTTGCTAAAGAGAAAGCTCATGAGCTGACTCAAGTAGGTTTGCCAGATCCAGCAGTGTTAGAAGCGCCAAAGCAAAAGCCGGCTTCAGATGATGTACCGGTGCTTAATGAGCAAAAGTCGGCTACTCCAGCGACTGACGTACCTCCAGCTCAAGAGCAAAAGTAAAACGGGTTTCAAGAAGTAACTGTAGTATTGCCGAGGTGGTGGAATTGGTAGACACGCAACCTTGAGGTGGTTGTGCCCATAGGGTGTAGGGGTTCGAGTCCCCTTCTCGGTACCAATTATCAAGAATGCCCGCAGTTGCGGGCTTTCTTGTATGTGGAAGGCTGGATTGACCCTGAAAAGGATCGACCGTATACTTCCGCTCCAGCTTTGTCGCGGGATGGAGCAGTCTGGTAGCTCGTCGGGCTCATAACCCGAAGGTCGTCGGTTCAAATCCGGCTCCCGCAACCAGTTTTAGCGGAGCCCCTTATTCAGGGGCTTTTTGTTAACTGGACACTTTATAACGTCGATATTCAACGGCGTTTCAGAGATGGGCGATACGCCCATTTTTCATTTTGCACAGCATGCACAAACATGCACTAGGGGGTTCAGGTGTCGAGCAAGCTAGAAGAGTTGCAGGCCTTGTTGGCCCCGGTGGTCGTGGCCCTTGGCTATGAATGCTGGGGTATTGAATTTTCGGCTCAGGGCCGCCATTCAATGTTGCGTGTGTATATCGACAAGGAAGGCGGCGTGTTGGTGGATGACTGCGCAATTGTCAGTCGTCAAATCAGCGGCGTCCTGGATGTCGAAGATCCTATCGCTGTTGAATACACCCTTGAAGTTTCCTCTCCTGGCATGGAACGCCCACTGTTCACCCTTGAGCAGTTTGCCCAGTTTGTCGGTGAGCAAGTAAAGATCAAGCTGCGTTCTCCTTTCGAGGGGCGACGCAACTTTCAGGGCCTTCTGCGCGGCGTAGAGGAGCAGGACATCGTGGTGCAAGTTGATGATCACGAGTTCTTGTTGCCGATCGATATGATCGACAAGGCCAACATTATTCCCAGTTTTGACTGAGACGCGGATCCCGCGGATCCAATGGCTTGCGAAAGGCGAGGCGTACGATGAGCAAAGAAGTACTGCTGGTTGTTGAGTCGGTGTCCAATGAAAAGGGCGTACCGGCAAACGTAATTTTTGAAGCGCTGGAGCTGGCTCTGGCCACCGCTACCAAAAAGCGTTTTGAGGACGAAGTCGATCTGCGTGTGGAAATCAACCGCCACACCGGTAACTATGAGACTTTCCGTCGCTGGGCTGTGGTCGAAGACGAAGATCTGGATGATCCAGCAATCGAGTTGGCTGTAGACCAAGCACAGGCAAAACGGCCAGGCGCGGTAGCCGGCGATATTATCGAAGAGAAAATTGATTCTATCGAGTTCGGTCGGATTGCTGCACAAACGGCCAAACAGGTTATTGTGCAAAAAGTCCGCGAAGCTGAGCGTGCTCAAGTAGTCGATGCCTATCGCGAGCGTTTGGGCGAAATCATTTCTGGCACTGTTAAAAAAGTAACGCGCGATAACGTGATCGTTGACTTGGGTAACAACGCAGAAGCGTTGCTGGCCCGTGAAGACATCATTTCGCGTGAGACTTTCCGTGTTGGCGTACGCCTTCGCGCATTGTTGAAAGAAATTCGTACTGAGAACCGTGGCCCTCAGCTGATTCTGTCGCGTACTGCGCCAGAGATGTTGATCGAGCTGTTCCGTATCGAAGTTCCAGAGATCTCTGAAGGTCTGATCGAAGTGATGGCAGCCTCCCGCGATCCGGGATCACGCGCTAAAATAGCCGTTCGCTCCAAAGACAAACGCATTGATCCGCAAGGTGCTTGCATTGGTATGCGTGGTTCACGCGTTCAAGCAGTATCCGGCGAATTGGGCGGAGAGCGAGTGGATATCGTCCTTTGGGACGACAACCCGGCGCAGTTCGTGATTAACGCGATGTCGCCAGCAGAAGTAGCCGCAATTATTGTCGACGAAGATGCCCATGCTATGGACATCGCCGTTGGCGCAGACAATCTGGCCCAGGCGATTGGTCGCGGCGGTCAGAACGTACGTTTGGCTAGCCAGTTGACTGGTTGGACCTTGAACGTGATGACTGAATCAGACATCCAGGCTAAGCAGCAAGCAGAAACCGGCGACATCTTGCGCAACTTCATCGAAGAGTTGGAAGTTGATGAAGAGTTGGCGCAGGTGCTGGTTGATGAAGGCTTCACCAGCCTGGAAGAGATTGCCTACGTACCGGTGGAAGAAATGCTCAACATCGACGGCTTTGACGAAGATATCGTCAACGAGCTTCGCGCTCGGGCCAAGGATCGTTTGTTGACTAAAGCCATCGCTACTGAGGAAAAGCTGGCAGACGCCCATCCGGCCGAAGACCTACTCTCGCTTGAGGGTATGGACAAGGATTTGGCGATGGAACTGGCGGTGCGCGGCGTAATTACCCGCGAAGACCTGGCCGAGCAGTCTATTGACGACCTGCTCGACATCGACGGCATTGACGATGATCGTGCCGGCAAGTTGATCATGGCCGCCCGAGCCCATTGGTTCGAGTAATTAGGCGCGGCCTGAGGAGAGAAATGCATGACGCAAGTCACGGTGAAACAACTGGCCGATGAGGTCAAAACACCGGTGGAGCGCCTGTTGCAGCAGATGCGTGAGGCAGGTCTGCCGCACACCGCCGCCGAGCAGAATGTGACCGACAGTGAGAAGCAAGCTTTGCTGACTCACCTGAAAAGCAGCCACAAGGCTAAAGTGGAAGAACCGCGCAAAATCACTTTGCAGCGTAAAACCACCAGCACCCTGCGTGTTGCTGGAAGCAAAAGCATTAGCGTTGAAGTACGCAAGAAGAAAGTCTTCGTACAACAAAGCCCGGAAGAAATTGAAGCCGAGCGCAAGCGTGAGCTGGATGAACGCCGTGCAGTAGAAAATGCTGCGCGTCAAAAAGCTGATGAAGAGTCCAAGCGGCGCGCCGAAGAAGAAGCGCGTCGTCAGCCTGCGGCTGCTCCGACGCCAGCCCCGGCTGCCCCTGCACCTGTACAGGCTGCACCGGTAGCCGCGCCTGCACCAGCAGCGCCGGCTCCTGCGGCGGATACTCGTAAGCGTGATGAACAGCGCCGCCCAGACAAGCCACGTGCTGACGATAACAATCGTCGCGGTAGCGGTGATGGCGAACGCAAAAACGCGCCGCATCGTGCGTCTGTTAAAGAAAAAGCGCCTGCTCCTCGCGTTGCTCCTCGCACTTCCGACGAAGAAAGCGACAGCTTCCGTCGCGGTGGTCGTGGCAAGAGCAAGCTGAAGAAGCGCAATGCTCACGGTTTCCAGAGCCCAACCGGTCCTGTCGTTCGTGATGTACAAATCGGCGAAACCATCACTGTCGGCGATTTGGCTGCACAGATGTCGGTTAAGGCTGCCGAAGTTATCAAGTTCATGTTCAAGCTGGGCACTCCAGCCACCATCAACCAGGTACTGGATCAGGAAACTGCTCAACTGGTTGCTGAAGAGCTGGGCCACAAAGTAACGCTGGTTAGTGACAACGCTTTGGAAGACTCCTTGGCCGAGTCCCTGAAGTTCGAAGGCGAGTCGTTCTCCCGTGCACCGGTTGTGACCGTAATGGGTCACGTTGACCACGGTAAAACGTCCCTGCTCGACTACATTCGTCGCGCCAAGGTAGCGGCTGGCGAAGCTGGTGGTATTACTCAGCACATCGGTGCTTACCACGTTGAAACCGAGCGCGGTATGGTCACCTTCCTCGACACCCCAGGTCACGCTGCGTTTACTGCAATGCGTGCCCGTGGTGCCAAGGCAACTGACATCGTGATTCTGGTTGTTGCTGCAGACGACGGCGTAATGCCGCAAACCATCGAAGCTGTTCAGCATGCGAAAGCTGCTGGCGTGCCGCTGGTGGTTGCAGTGAACAAAATCGACAAGCCAGGTTCTGACCTTGATCGTATCCGTAGCGAACTGTCCGTTCACGGCGTGACGTCGGAAGAGTGGGGTGGTGACACGCCGTTTGTTCCGGTTTCGGCGAAAATGGGTACTGGCGTTGACGAGTTGCTCGAAGCCGTATTGCTGCAAGCTGAAGTTCTGGAACTCAAAGCCACTCCATCGGCTCCAGGCCGTGGTGTCGTCGTTGAGTCCCGTCTGGACAAAGGCCGTGGCCCTGTTGCGACTGTTCTGGTTCAGGACGGTACTTTGCGCCAAGGCGACATGGTACTGGTCGGTTCCAACTACGGCCGTATTCGCGCCATGCTCGATGAGAACGGCAAGGCTATTAAAGAAGCCGGCCCTTCGATTCCAGTCGAAATTCTCGGTTTGGACGGTACGCCAGATGCTGGCGACGAAATGAGCGTAATGACCGACGAGAAGAAGGCGCGTGAAGTTGCCCTGTTCCGTCAAGGCAAGTTCCGTGAAGTTAAACTGGCGCGTGCTCACGCAGGCAAGCTGGAAAACATCTTCGAGAACATGGGTCAAGAAGAGAAGAAGACGCTTAACATCGTCCTCAAATCTGACGTTCGTGGTTCGTTGGAAGCTCTGCAGGGCGCGTTAAGCGGCTTGGGTAACGACGAAGTGCAAGTGCGTGTAGTGGGCGGCGGCGTCGGTGGTATCACCGAAAGCGACGCTAACTTGGCACTGGCTTCCAACGCTGTATTGTTCGGCTTCAACGTGCGTGCTGATGCTGGTGCTCGCAAGATTGTCGAGCAAGAAGGCTTGGACATGCGTTACTACAACGTCATCTACGACATCATCGAAGACGTCAAGAAAGCCCTTACCGGCATGCTTGGCAGCGACGTTCGGGAGAACATCCTGGGTATCGCTGAAGTCCGCGACGTGTTCCGTTCGCCGAAGTTTGGTGCGATCGCAGGTTGCATGGTGTTGGAAGGTGTTGTTCACCGTAACCGTCCAATCCGTGTACTGCGCGACGACATCGTTATCTTCGAAGGCGAGCTGGAATCCCTGCGTCGCTTCAAGGATGACGCTGCTGAAGTGCGTGCTGGCATGGAATGCGGTATCGGCGTCAAGAGCTACAATGACGTCAAAGTCGGCGACAAAATCGAAGTGTTCGAGAAGGTCCAGGTTGCTCGCAGCCTCTAAATCGCGAGCCTCAAGAGCAAGGACGAGCCATAGCCTGCAAATGCTATGTGCTCGCCCCTGACTCTAAACGCAACGCCCGGTCCGGCTTCTGTCTGGCCGGGCGTTTGCCGCTTTCAGAACGCATGGGTTTCCCATGGGTGAGTAACAGGTAACAAGACATGGCAAAAGAATATAGCCGTACCCAACGTATCGGCGATCAGATGCAGCGCGAGCTGGCGCAGCTGATCCGTCGTGAAGTGAAAGACCCGCGTGTGGGGCTGGTCACCATTACTGCAGTTGAAGTGAGCCGTGACGTCGGTCATGCCAAAATCTTTATCACCGTAATGGGTCAAGACAACGCAGAAGAAATTGCTCAGAGCATCAAAGTTTTGAACGCCGCTGCTGGCTTTTTGCGTATGCAACTGGCACGTGAAATGAAATTGCGCAGCGTTCCTCAGTTGCACTTTCACTATGACGAAAGCGTTGTGCGTGGTGCTCACTTGTCCGCTTTGATCGAGCGTGCAGTCGCTGAGGATAACCAGCACGATACCTCTGCTCCTGAAGACACCAAGGAGTAAGCGGTGGCTCAGGTCAAGCGTATCCGTCGTAACGTCAGCGGCATTATCCTGCTCGATAAACCGCTTGGATTTACCTCCAATGCGGCCCTGCAGAAAGTCCGCTGGCTGCTTAATGCTGAGAAAGCAGGGCACACCGGCAGCCTCGATCCATTGGCCAGCGGTGTATTGCCACTGTGCTTTGGCGAAGCCACCAAGTTTTCGCAATACCTGCTCGATTCGGACAAGGGTTACGAAACCCTGATGCAATTGGGCAAAACCACCAGTACAGCGGATGCCGAGGGTGAAGTTTTACTCACGCGTCCAGTGACCGTTGGTCGCGCCGATATCGAAGCTGTTTTGCCTAAATTCCGTGGGCAAATCAGTCAGATACCGCCGATGTACTCGGCACTTAAGCGTGATGGTCAGCCTCTTTATAAGTTGGCCCGTGCGGGTGAAGTGGTGGAGCGCGAACCGCGTTCTGTTACTATTACTCGCCTCGAATTACTGGCCAGTGAAGACGATACAGCGCGATTGTCCGTTGACTGCACCAAAGGCACCTATATTCGTACCCTCGTGGAAGATATCGGTGAAGAGCTAGGGTGCGGAGCCTACGTTGCACAATTGCGTCGTACCCAAGCCGGACCTTTCAGCTTGGCGCAAACCGTTACGCTGGAAGAGTTGGAAGCCGTACACGCAGAAGGCGGTAACGAAGCAGTTGATCGCTTCTTGATGCCATCGGACAGCGGTTTGCTGGACTGGCCGTTACTGCACTTTTCGGAAGCCAGCGCGTTCTATTGGCTCAATGGCCAGCCAGTACGCGCGCCTGATGCACCGAAGTTCGGTATGGTGCGGGTGCAAGATCACAACGGTCGCTTTATCGGTATCGGTGAAGTGAGCGAAGACGGGCGCATCGCGCCGCGTCGACTGATTCGGTCAGAATGACCGGAGCAGGACGGTTCTGGGTTAATAGCCTTGAGCCGTACTGGAAAGAGGGTGGCTGTTATTAGGCACGGTCACATCTCACTTTTAAATACGAGGATTTGTCCTCGGCCTATTGGATCTGTCTTGCTTGCAAGCAGACCCCTAATGAAAGGAAATGCCTCATGGCACTGACAGTTGAACACAAAGCAGAAATCGTAAAAGACTACCAGCAAGCTCCAGGTGATACAGGTTCTCCAGAAGTGCAGGTTGCACTGCTGACCTTTAACATCAACACGCTGCAAGGTCACTTCAAAGCTAACAGCAAAGATCACCACTCACGTCGTGGTCTGATCCGCATGGTAAACCAGCGTCGTAAGCTGCTGGACTACCTCAAAGGCAAGAACGTTGAGCGTTACAAAGCGCTGATCGCTCGCCTGGGTCTGCGTCGCTAATAGCGATGTTGCTAGAGGCTGGTTGTCGGTCGTGTGTCTGCGGGTTTCCCGCTGGCACATGGCAGGCTTCCAGCCTCAAGTTTTATCTGGGACTCGCCGGATTCTTACGAAAGCTTGCCGCAACGTTTGTTTTCGTAAGCATCTTGAGTCGGGCCAATGCCCGATATTGCACATGACTTTCGCAAGAAACCTGTTCCCCAAGAGCCACATAGAAGGTAGGACACCGTGAACCCGGTTATCAAAAAATTTCAGTTCGGTCAGTCGACCGTTACTCTCGAGACTGGCCGTATCGCCCGTCAGGCCTCCGGCGCAGTATTGGTCACCGTTGACGACGACGTCAGCGTGTTGGTGACTGTAGTCGGAGCCAAGCAAGCGGATCCAGGCAAGGGCTTCTTCCCTCTGTCCGTTCACTATCAAGAAAAAACCTACGCTGCCGGTAAAATTCCTGGCGGTTTCTTCAAGCGTGAAGGTCGCCCTTCCGAAAAAGAAACCCTGACTTCGCGTCTGATTGACCGTCCGATTCGTCCACTGTTCCCGGAAGGTTTCATGAACGAAGTGCAGGTTGTCTGCACTGTTCTGTCCACTAGCAAAAAAACCGATCCGGACGTAGCTGCGATGATCGGTACGTCGGCTGCACTGGCAATCTCCGGTATTCCTTTTGATGGCCCAATCGGCGCTGCACGCGTTGCTTACCACGAAAGCACTGGCTACCTGTTGAACCCGACTTACGAGCAACTGGCCGCTTCAAGCCTAGACATGGTTGTTGCCGGTACGTCGGAAGCCGTACTGATGGTTGAGTCGGAAGCTAAAGAGCTGACCGAAGACCAGATGCTGGGCGCGGTACTGTTTGCTCACGACGAGTTCCAAGTGGTTATCCAGGCGGTGAAAGAACTGGCTGCCGAAGCTGCCAAACCGACTTGGGAATGGTCTGCTGCCCCAGAAGCCACTGCACTGCTGGGCGCTATCCGTGCCGAGTTCGGTGAGGCGATCTCCCAGGCTTACACCATCACCATCAAGGCCGAGCGGTACGCGCGTTTGGGCGAGCTGAAAGATCAAGTGGTTGCCAAGCTGTCCGGTGAAGAAGGTCAGCCTTCTTCTAGCGACGTTAAAGCTGCATTTGGTGAAATCGAATACCGCACCGTTCGCGAAAACATCGTTAACGGCAAGCCACGTATCGACGGTCGTGACACCAAAACTGTTCGTCCTTTGAACATCGAAGTAGGCGTTCTGCCAAAAACTCACGGTTCGGCACTGTTCACCCGTGGCGAAACTCAGGCACTGGTGGTTGCAACTCTGGGTACCGCCCGTGATGCGCAACTGTTAGACACCCTAGAAGGTGAGAAAAAAGACCCGTTCATGCTGCACTACAACTTCCCTCCGTTCTCGGTAGGTGAGTGTGGTCGTATGGGTGGCGCAGGTCGTCGCGAAATCGGTCACGGCCGTCTGGCGCGTCGCTCGGTTCAAGCCATGCTGCCTGCGGCTGATGTTTTTCCTTACACCATCCGTGTTGTATCGGAAATCACCGAATCCAACGGTTCCAGCTCGATGGCATCGGTTTGCGGTGCATCCTTGGCACTGATGGACGCGGGCGTACCGATGAAGGCCCCGGTTGCTGGTATCGCCATGGGTCTGGTTAAGGAAGGCGAGAAGTTTGCCGTTCTAACTGACATCCTGGGTGACGAAGACCACTTGGGCGACATGGACTTCAAAGTAGCCGGTACCGCTAAAGGTGTTACCGCGCTGCAGATGGACATCAAGATCAAAGGCATCACTGAAGAAATCATGGAGATCGCTCTGGGCCAAGCCCTAGAAGCTCGCCTGAATATCTTGGGCCAGATGAACCAGATCATTGGCCAGTCGCGTAACGAACTGTCGGCTAACGCGCCGACGATGATCGCGATGAAAATCGACACCGACAAAATCCGTGATGTTATCGGTAAGGGCGGCGCGACTATCCGTGCAATCTGTGAAGAAACCAAAGCTTCGATCGATATCGAAGACGACGGTTCGATCAAGATTTTCGGCGAGTCCAAAGAAGCAGCAGAAGCAGCACGTCAGCGCGTTCTGAGCATCACCGCTGAAGCTGAAATCGGCAAAATCTATGTAGGTAAGGTTGAGCGCATCGTCGACTTCGGCGCATTCGTTAACATCTTGCCAGGCAAAGACGGCCTGGTTCACATCTCAATGCTGAGCGACGCTCGTGTTGAGAAAGTGACTGACATTTTGAAAGAAGGTCAGGAAGTGGAAGTACTGGTGCTGGACGTGGACAACCGCGGCCGTATCAAACTGTCCATCAAAGACGTAGCCGCTGCTAAGGCGTCGCAAGCTTAATCGCTATCGACCCCTGCTTTAAAAAAGGATCCTTCGGGATCCTTTTTTTATACCTACAGTTAAAACAGTGCAAAAGGCCATGATTCAAAAGCTGCAACTTGCATGCTGATTTTTGTAAGGTCATGCATTCTGCACGAGAGTTGAAAAGCGTGATTTCTTCAACTTGTTGATTTATAAGGGTTTTCTGATTTAAAGAAGTTGGCACAAGCTCTGCAACATTACAGGTAACCCTGCAGCTGTAAGACAGCGCAGATTTTTAAGAAGACAGGAGTTACTCGTATGAAGAAGTTCGCTATTGCTGCCGCAACTGCCACCGCTCTGACCATGACTCTGGCCAATGCTGCATTCGCTGCTCAGGCATCGACTCAAGCACCGATGGTTGTAGCTGCTGGTGAAGTCACCAAAGCCAAGGAAGCCACTTCTGATACTTGGATCACTACCAAAGTTAAATCTGACCTGCTGACCGAAAAAGGCATTCCAGGTTCGGACATTAAAGTTGAAACCAACAAAGGCGTGGTTTCTCTGTCCTCGACAGTTGCTGTGACTGACGCGCAAAAGAAAATTGCCGTAGATATCACTAAAAAGATCAAAGGCGTGCAAGCTGTTTCGGCCGATGGCCTGAAAGCTGACTAACTTGCCCTAATTCGTAGAGCCGGGGGGAAAGCAGGAGCAGGTGATTTAAGTGTCACGCCTGCTGGCTTTCAAAATAGGTTCATGCGACGGCCACACGGATGTGGCCATTACAGCCCTCGGCGTTCTGCGCCGGGGGCTGTTCTATTATGGAAGCTGAACTGCTCAGTTCTGTACTGCCCAACGGTAGGACCTGTCGAGGTAAGAAGGCTGCGGTCTTTGTTTTAAACGATCAAGTGATCGCGGCCTACGGCAGCTCCTACCAAAGCAGAAGCAGCGTCGATTGTGACAACCGCATCATAAAGATCAGCTGTAGGAGCTGCCGAGGCACGAAGGCTGCGATCTTTTTGAGCTGCCGGTAAACGCTTCTAAGATCAAATGATCGCAGCCTGCGGCAGCTCCTACGGGGTATTACCGTTATTCGCTGTCCAAATGCAGCGGTGAGATCACCCTGCCATCGCTTTCGGCTTCGCCCAGACTTGCGTCGATAAAGTACACGCGTTCATCAGCCAGGCCACCTTTGTCTACAAGGTAGTCTTTGATACTGCTCGCACGCTCTTGGCCCAACTGGCGTAACAGTACTTCGCTTTGGCGCCAGAAGTCGATCAGCGCTGTACTCATTTTCTTCGCACGCTCATCGCTGTCCAAATTAGCCCATTCAGCGGGTGGCTGTTGTTTGAGTCGTGCCCGATAGATGCCTTCTAGTAAAGGCCCCTTTTCATCATCTGGAACCTTCAACAACGATGCTTGAGCAGGCACCTTTTCACCTCGGCGTTGAAGGATCTTGTAGTAGTTGTACTGGTACTCGCGCTCTAGACGATCTTGGGCGATCAGAGGACCGTCACTGCTACGTGCTGCTGTACCTTCAATCTCAAGGCGTAAGCTGGGGCGTTGCTTCAATGCCTCGGCCAGTGTGGTCAATGCTTTAAGTGCATCCGGGCTCAGTTCGCTGGACCCAGGCGCGAATGACACAGTACCTAGGTCCTCGGAGCCGCCACCCGTAATCAGGCCGCCAATGAACTTGAACGGTGCTTGTGCGGCACGTAGCACCAGATTGCGCAGGGTTTGCCAAACAATTGGCATCACACTGAACTGCGGATTATTCAGATCGCCTGTGACGGGCAGTTCGATAGAGATCTTGCCGTCAGTATCTTTTAGCAACGCAACAGCCAATTTCAGAGGTAGGTTAACGGCGTCAGGGCTGTCGACTTTTTCACCCAACTGCAACTGCTCGATTAGCACCTTGTTCTCAGCTTTGAGTTGGCCCTTTGTAATTAGGTAGTGAAGATCGAGACTCAATCGACCTTTGCGAATTCGATAGCCCGCAAACTTGCCTGAATAAGGCGTTAGCGTGGTGAGTTCGACACGTTTAAAGCTGGTGGCAATATCCAGGCTGGCCATGGGATCAAAAGGATTGACGTTGCCCTTGATGGTCACTGGCGCATAGCGGTCAACCTTACCCGCAACATTCACGCTAGCGGGTTTGGCCTGGCGGCTGTCAATGGTGCCTATCTCACCGTTAAGTTGCTGTACGGCTGTGGCGAAAAAAGGTGTCAGGGTAAAATCTGCAAAGTTGGCCGAGCCATCATTGATCTTGATACCGCCTACGCGGATGGCCAAGGGTTTACTGGCAGCAGATGTCGGTTTGACATTACCTTGGCCGCCTTTAGTGGGCGCCTGAGGGATTAACAGATCATCAATGTTGGTCGTGCGGTCATCGTTGATCATAAAACGCACGTAAGGCTGCATCAGGTTGACCTTGGCAATCGACAAGCTGTCATCGTGCTGATACTTCAGGCTTTCAAGCTCCAAGCGCTGCCATTTCAGGAAGTCGCGGTTTTTAAGCGTGTCCAGTGTGTGCAGTTGATCTACCTGAGCACGGCCTTCCACGGTAAAGGCCAGTGGTTCGATGCCTTTAAGGTTGACCCCCAGGTCACTGCTGAGCATGCCACTACGCAGTTCTAAGCGAATTAACGGGTCGATGTACGCTTGAGCGACCCGCAGGTCGATGTCTTTAGTGGTGACTTTTAGGTTTGCGCTCACCGGGCTCAGGTTGACGTCGCCGCTGGCCGTCAGCTTGCCTTGCTTACCGACACCGGTGTCGAGTGCGACGGTGAAGGGTGACTGATTGAGGCTGTCAAAGTTTTTCAGTTTTAGGTTGAGAGGGCCGACGTCCAGCGCGACCGGTGTCTTGGGTTCTTTATCGGCCAAGTGCACCAGATAGTCGCGTAGGTCTACGTCTTTGAGCAGCACCTGCCAAGGTTTGCTGGGCGCTACCGGAGCAGGCTTTGGCGGTTCAACTTTTACCACCTCATCGGTCTTTTTAACTATTTTTACGGGTTGGCTGGCGAATAGCTTTTGCCAGTCGAGCTGTCCGTCTTTTTCGCGGGTAGCCCAGGTTTCCAGCTTGTTGCTCTGAATTTTGCCGACAACCACGTGTTGCTTCGCTAAATCTACCGTGGTATCGCTGACGTTCAGGCGCTCCAGTCGAGCCAGCGCCCTACCATTAGGGGCATTGACCTTAAATTGGGCGATATTGGCAGAAAGGTTGTTCAAGACCAGTTCAGTGTCTTTAGCCAAGTTCAGCGTGTAGTCAGTGCTGAAGTTCAATACGCCGCTTTCAAGCGCAAGTGGCAGCGCATCGCGCACATAGGGCCACCACGCTTTCATGTTGCTATCGGTGACGGTGAGCTTACCTTTGGAGGCAATCGGCACCAGGCTCAGCGTGCCGCTCCAGTCGATACGTCCGCCTGCCGGGCCATCTGCCACTAACGTCATGTCTGCATTGTCGTCGGGCAAGGTGCTGAGGTTTTTAAGCTCGAGATTCATCGAGTCATAGACAAACTCGATAGGTTCGCTAGGTCGCTTGTCAACGAAGTGCAGATAGCCGTCGGTGAGCTTGATGTTATCAATGCGTAAGGGGAAGGGTTGGCTGTCGGTGTTATCTGGTGTGGGCTCGCTGGCGGGCCATTTGAACAATTGGGCCAGATTGAAAGCGCCATCTTTGCTGAATAAGAGTTCGGTCTTGGGCTTGTCCAATTGCACGTCGGTCAAGTGCAGGGCTTTGGTCCACAAACTATCAACCTGTACATTGGTATAGAGACGCTCAAAACCGACTTGCTCATTGACAGGCTCCCCGACCCTAAAGCCCCACAGAGTCAGTTCCAGACTGAAAGGATTGAACTCCAGACGATCGAGTTTGGCCGGTACGGTGGCGTAGCTGGCTAACTGCTGATTAATAATGCGTAAGCCGACGCCGGGTAAAATAAAGAAGCCCAGTACGCAATAAATCGCGATAGCCGTTAACACTGCGCCAATGGCGCGAAGCAATCCTTTGAGCATATGAGGCGTCGTCTTTACATTCAGGAGTGCCTTTGAGTATGGCACGCGTTTCCGGTTCCGATACGTACGCCTTATTTTGTGTAGGGCTTTTCCCTTTCTCAGCGGTTTTTAGAACTGCAAAATCAACGTTTTCAGCGGTGGCTAATTATCCAAAGACGGGAAGTCTGACGCCGGCGTTAACACCTGCCAGTCGCGCACTGGACGACCTGCCTTCTCAGCGCAGCGCAATACTTGCTCGCGCCAGTCTTGCATGCTGACTTTTGCCAAGTTGTTACAGCAGATCAGCACCCCATCCTGTGCCGTGGTGAGTACCGCAGGCTTGAGCAGGCTTT
This sequence comes from Pseudomonas endophytica, assembly GCF_001411475.1. Taxonomy (GTDB): domain Bacteria; phylum Pseudomonadota; class Gammaproteobacteria; order Pseudomonadales; family Pseudomonadaceae; genus Aquipseudomonas; species Aquipseudomonas endophytica. The sequence goes on from NZ_LLWH01000024.1 coordinate 49,435, forward strand.
GATAGTCGCGCAGCAGATCGACCGTACCGAAAGCGCTCTTTGCCCATGCTGGGGGGTCAAGCAGCACTAGGTCGTACTCACGCTGGTCGAGGCGCGGATAGGCGGGTAGTTTGTGACGCCGTTGAATGATCGGTAGCCCAGCTAACTGGCGGATCGCGGCGAAGTAGTCGGACTGAATAAACTTCATTTTTTTCAATTCTGGATTCAATTGACCATTTTCACGGCCAACTGCCAGATTGCCCTCGGCAAAGTCCACGTTGCACACTTCACTGGCGCCGCCAGCTGCCGCGCTCAGGCCCACTCCACAGGTGTAAGCAAAGAGGTTAAGAACACGTTTGCCTGTACTGTGCTGTTTGACCCAGCCGCGCGCGTTGCGTAAGTCGAGAAACAGCAGCGGATCTTGACCGGCATGCCGCCCACGCACGCGATATTTCAGCCCCCATTCGTGACCAACCATGTCCGCCAGCGCGGCGTCTTCAGCACGGTACACCGTGTCTTCGCGATCAATACGAGAGTTACCTTGGGAGCGATCGTTGTAGACGAGCAATAACTCGAGCCCCAAATGCTGGTTAACCGTGTCATGCAGTTGCAGTAGATCATCGCGATCAAGACGCTGATGGAAGCTTTGAACCAACAGTTGCGGGCCGTAGCGGTCGATGGTCAAACCGCTAGCACCTTCTTGGCTGCCATGGAACAAGCGATAGCAGTCAGTCCCCTGAGCCTGAAGCTCGGCCAATAAATCGTGACGGTTATCGAGGGCGGCGCGCAGCGCCTGATTCAAGGAGGACATACGATGCGCCTTGGGGGACTGATAAGGCGCGGCATTCTAACAGAATAGGGGCTGTCACCGCTGCCTGAGGCTAGTCATTCAAGACCCATCCGCCGCCGGGCGCGTTGCACAGAACCGTTGCGCACGGCCCAGCGCAGAATTGGCGCGGTGCTGTTCACACACGAGCGCACTAGCTGTCGGGTAACAGGGCGTTGTTCAAGCGCTAATTGATCACTGGCCCAATCTGGCAGCAAATCAATCCCGGCCTGCATCATCAGCGCCCCAAACGGTTTGGCCAATACGCTGGGTGCGGGCGCATTCAATAACAGACGAATGACTTCGTGGCTACGCTCATCGCACAGCAATTGTGGGCGAATACGCTCGAGATAATCGGCGACTTGCTGGCGCGAACGCGGCACGTGTATGGCGCCCAAGCGTTCAGCGACCAAAGCAATTTCATCGTAGTACCGGTCTTGATCTTCAGCGCTCAAGTGCGGATTACGATAGCGAAGATGGGCGGCAAGAAAGTTGCTGACTTCCGCGACATGCACCCACGTGAGTAATTCAGGGTCACTGGCGGCATAAGGTCTGCCATCAAGCGACGTACCGATGACCTGCAAATGAATGGTGCGTACTTTGTCGATCAGCCAGTTCGCGTCTGCGGTGGAGCCAAACGTAGTACCGGAAATAAACTGCCCGGTACGGCGCAAACGGCCCAGCATGTCTTGGCGGAAATTGGAGTGATCCCACACCCCGGCCAATGCCAGCGGGTGTAAAGCTTGCAGCATTAGTGCGCTAATACCGCCAATCAGCATGCTGGTGAAGTCACCGTGTACGCGCCAACTAATGGAGTCCGGGCCAAACAATCCGGGGTCGCCTTTGGGGTTTTCAAGGTCAAGCCGCCCGAGCGAAAGCCCGGTCAGGCTCATGATCTGGCGTTCGATGGGGCGACGGATAAATTCCATTGGGCCTCGGTTGAGCCAGCCAGTCGGGGGACTGGCTGGCTATCAATCAACCGCGATGACGGCCGCGGAAGTAGTTGATCAGACCTTGAGTCGATGCGTCTTCGGCAGGCTCTTCGAGATTGCCGGTCAGACGATTGTAAACGCCCTTGCCAAGCTCTTTGCCCAACTCTACGCCCCATTGGTCGAACGCGTTAATGCCCCAGATCACGCTTTGTACGAAGACTTTATGCTCGTACAGCGCGACCAGTGCGCCTAAGCGGCGCGGGCTGATGCGTTCAACCACCAAGGTGTTGCTCGGACGGTTGCCCGGGATCACTTTATGAGGCGCAAGCTTTTGCACCTCTTCTTCGCTCAAGCCTTTATCGCGTAATTCTGCTTCGGCTTCTTCGCGGGTTTTACCCAGCATCAATGCCTGGCTCTGCGATAAGCAGTTGGCGTACAACCATTGATGGTGATCAGACACCGGGTTGAAGCTGACAATCGGCACAATGAAATCAGCCGGAATCAGCAGCGTGCCTTGATGCAGCAACTGGTGATAGGCGTGCTGACCGTTGCAACCTACGCCGCCCCAAATGACCGGGCCTGTATCGGTCGAGACGGGCGTGCCGTCCTGACGAACGCTCTTGCCATTGGATTCCATGTCCAACTGTTGCAAGTGCTTAGTGATGTTGCGCAGGTAATGGTCGTACGGCAGGATCGCGTGGCTTTGCGAGCCCCAGAAATTGCCATACCAAACGCCTAGCGCGGCCATCAACACCGGCATGTTCTGTTCGAACGGTGCGTTTTGGAAGTGCTGGTCCATGGTGTAGGCGCCGGACAGCAGCTCTTTGAAGTTGGACATCCCGATCGCCAGGGCAATCGGCAAGCCAATCGCCGACCACAGCGAGTAACGACCGCCGACCCAGTCCCACATCGGGAAGATGTTTTCTTCACGAATCCCGAACGCTACTGCCGCTGCATTGTTACTCGATACCGCAATAAAGTGGCGATGCAGTTCCGCTTCAGAGCCGCCCTGAGCCAAGTACCAAGCCCGCGCAGCTTGCGCGTTTTTCAGGGTTTCGAGGGTGTTAAAGGATTTCGATGAAACGATGAACAGCGTGGTTTCTGCTCTAAGCTTTGCGGTCAACTCGTGGAATTCACTGCCGTCGATGTTCGCCAAGTAGTGGCAGCGCACGCCTTTTTGGGCGTAGGACAGCAGCGCTTCGGACACCAGCTCCGGGCCGAGGAATGAGCCACCGATGCCTATGTTTACCACGTCGGTAATGGGCTTTTCGGTGTAACCGCGCCACAGACCGTCGTGAATACGACCGACCAGTTCGGTCATTTGATTCAGGACTTTGTGTACTTGCGGCATGATATTTACGCCGCTCACCGACAGTTTGTCTGCCACTGGACGGCGTAAAGCAGTGTGCAGAGCAGGACGGCCTTCGGAGGCGTTGACGATGTCGCCCTCGAACAGCGCTTTAATCGCATTCTTAAGGTCAGCTTCGTTGGCCAGATTGACCAGCAGGCTACGGGTTTGGTCGGTGATCAGGTTTTTCGAATAGTCCAGAAACAACCCGCAGCTGCTGAGAGAGAAATCCTCAAAGCGTTTAGGGTTGCTGTTGAACGCATCACGCATGCTGAAATGTTGCATGTCGGCGCGGTGGAGTTTTAACGCTTGCCAAGCGGGCAGAGCGGTAACGTCATGAGGGGTGCGGTAGTACGCCATCGCTGCGAATATCCTTTTGCTTAAACTGCCTTTTGGACACGGAAAACACCGAAACCTTCGCTCTAGGCTGAAGATTTCGGCCGGTCTAATCTGCGCTTCATTCAGAAGCAGGGCGATTACATTAACCCTCGAGCCTACTTCTGTCTCGGCTTTGTCTGACGTAACTGTGTAACTTTTGTCACGAGCATGTTACTCGCGTACTACACAGTGTTCAGTGCTGTGAGAACGGTTAGGCAGCAGATCTGCTGTTCCGTGCAGTCTACTTCTAAAAATTAACTGTCGAGGCCCATGTGTAGATTGTCGATCAGCCGGGTTGAACCCATGAATGCCGCCACCAGAATCACAATGTCACGATCCTCAGCGGTCGCTGGCAACAAGGTCTGCGCATGACGGATTTCTAGGTAGTCGGGGCGAAAGCCTTCAGCTTTTATACTCGCCAAATGCTGGCGAGCCAGCTCTGGGTAATCGCGCTCACCGTCTTTAATAGCCTTAGCGATTTGGCCCAGGTGGCGATACAACGCGGGGGCTACTTGGCGTTGTTCGTCAGTCAAATAACCATTGCGTGAGGATAAGGCCAAACCATCGTCGGCACGCACCGTAGGTTCGCCAATAATTTGCACCGGTATGTTCAGGTCACTGACCATGGCGCGGATAACGGCCAGTTGTTGGTAGTCTTTTTGCCCAAAGATAGCCAGGTCAGGTTGAACCATATTGAAGAGCTTGCTGACCACGGTTGTGACACCGTCAAAATGCCCCGGGCGACGGCTGCCGCATAGCTCATTGCTTAATTGCGCAGCGGTCACGCGGGTCAGTCCCGTCATACCGTGGGGGTACATTTCTTCAACTGCCGGGGCAAACAGCAGATTGCAGCCTGCTTGCAAGAGTGTTTCTTGGTCTGCCGCGAGGGTACGAGGGTAAGTATCCAGATCTTCGTTGGCGCCGAACTGTAACGGGTTGACGAAAATACTCGCCACCACAAAATCTGCTTGCTGAGCGGCGGTGGTCACCAATGCCGCGTGGCCACTGTGCAGGTTGCCCATAGTAGGGACCAAGCCGATTTGTTTACCTTCGCTGCGGGCGCGAGCTACGGCAGCGCGCAATTCGCGAACGGTTTTGACTGTGTTCATGCAGAGAATCCGTGTTCGATGCCAGGAAAGCTGACGGCTTTGACTTCAGCTACGTAAGCGCTGAGTGCCGATTGAATGTCGGGTTGGCCGGTCATGAAGTTCTTCACGAACTTGGGTACGCGCCCGGTCAGGGACAGGCCGAGCATGTCGTGCAATACCAACACTTGGCCATCAGTGTCGCTGCCCGCGCCAATGCCGATCACTGGGATTTTGACCGCGCTGGTGATTTCCTTGGCTAGCTCGCTAGGAACGCATTCAAGTAGCAACATGGCAGCGCCAGCTTGTTCCAGAGCAATCGCGTCGGCGCGCATTTGGCGGGCCTGGTTTTCGTTGCGGCCTTGGACTTTGTAGCCACCCAACACGTTGACTGTTTGCGGGGTCAGGCCCATGTGGGCGCAGACTGGAATGCCGCGCTCGGTCAGCAAACGAATCGACTCCGCGAGCCAGACTGCGCCTTCAACTTTGATCATGTGCGCACCTGCTTGCATAAGCTGAGCGCTGTTGTTCAATGTTTGTTCAATCGTCGCGTTGGCCATGAATGGGAGGTCCGCGAGAATTAAGGCGTCTTGGTTGCCACGTTTGACGCAGGCCACGTGGTACGCCATGTCTGCGGTAGTGACTGGCAGTGTGCTGTCATGCCCTTGCAGGACCATGCCCAAAGAATCGCCAACCAGTAACACTTCCACACCAGCTTGATTACAGACGTGGGAAAAGGTGGCGTCATAGCACGTCAGCATGGTGATTTTTTCACCTTTTTGCTTAAGGCTTTGCAGGGTGGTCAGGGTGATAGCCGGCATGAAAAAGGATCCTCGTCAGGCAGTGTGATAACCACTGCGTGTCACGCACGTGATTCATCGTTTAAGTAGGCACACCTGTTATGGACGGTGCTTTTAACGCCTGCTTTTCACATTGCGCCGCCAAACGGACGGCAGCGGGATGCCTATAGTCGTGACGAGGACACTGGAAGTCAATTAGAGGTGTTACCGCTGGGGTGTTACCGCCGTTATTGATTCGTTTCAGCGGATGGCACAAGACGTTCTAGGCCGACAAACGGGCAGTCTGCCAGTAGTTGCTCAAGGCGGCGACCATCGGCGAATTTCAACGAGGCAGGTGCCAGCTCGGCCAACGGATACAGAACGAAAGGGCGCGCGTGCATATGGTAGTGCGGGACTTTCAGGCGAGGCTCGTCGATCAGTTGGTCGCCGAAAAGCAAGATGTCTAGATCCAGTGTGCGCGGCCCCCAACGTTCGTGGCGTTCGCGGCCTTGATCCTGCTCAATGGCTTGCAACGCATCGAGCAGGGCCAGAGGTGCAAGTGCGCTGTCGATAGCCGCCACGGCGTTGGTATAACGCGGTTGACCGGGCAACAACGAGTCGCTTTGATAGAACGCCGAAACCCCGACCAAACGAGAGTTCGGCAATTGAGCAAGCGCCTGGACAGCGCTGCGCAATTGGTCTGCGGGGGCAGCCAAATTGCTGCCCATGCCGATGTAAATACGTTCCATCACTTACTCTTCCGCGCCCGCACTGCGTTTGCGCTTGCTACTGCTGGTGCGGCGGCGTTTACGCGGGGCAGGGCCAGTGCCATCTTCCTTAGCAGTGCTTAGCTCGCGGATCATCTCGCGGCGGCCACTGTCGTTGGCATCCTGATAATCGGTCCACCACTCGCCCAAACCGTGGGTCTGTTCACCTGCACTCTCACGCAACAGCAAGAAATCATAGCCCGCGCGAAAGCGCGGATTATCGAGCAGCGCATCTGCCCGTTTACCGCTACGACGCGGTAGACGTTCTTGCATGTCCCAAATCTCGCGGATAGGCATTGTGAAACGCTTAGGAATTGCAATCCGCGTGCACTGCTCGGCGATCAGGTCATGTGCGGCTTCCTGCATAGCAGGGATGGCTGGCATGCCGCGATCTTGCAAATGCAGGACACGGATTGGCAGGGCTGGCCACAACAAGGCGGCGAACAGGAAGGCCGGGGTAACGGGTTTGCCCTGTTTGATCCGCAAATCTGTGTTGCGCAACGCTTCACTGATCAGGGTGTGGGTGTAGGTTGGATTGTGCTCCAGCGCTTGGGCGCTGGCCGGGAACAGTTGATCAAACAATTCAAGATCAACCAGCATCTCAAAGGTGTCAGCCGCGTTGCCAGAAAGGAACAGCTTCAGAACTTCTTCGAAGAGCCGCGCAGACGGAATCTCACGCAGCATCGGCGCCAAGGCGCGGATGGGGGTTGCCGTATGTTTTTCGATGCCAAAGTCGAGCTTGGCAGCGAAACGCACAGCACGCAGCATGCGCACCGGATCTTCTTGGTAGCGCTGTTGCGGATCACCGATAAGGCGAATCAGTCGGTTACGAATGTCATGTACGCCGTTGGCGTAATCGAGAATCCGCTCGCTAACTGGGTCGTAATACAGGGCATTAATCGTGAAGTCACGACGCTGGGCGTCTTCTTCAAGGGTGCCATACACGTTGTCGCGCAAAATGCGCCCGCTTTCGTTACGCGAGGATTGGTTGCTGTCTTCCTCTTCGTCGTTTTGCGGGTGATTGGCACGGAAGGTTGCGACTTCGATGATTTCGCGACCAAAGTGGATATGAACCAACTTGAACCGTCGGCCAATGATTCGGGCATTGCGGAACTCTGCACGCACCTGTTCAGGCGTGGCGCTGGTGGCAACGTCGAAGTCTTTAGGCGTGATGTTGAGCAGCATGTCGCGTACGCAACCGCCGACCAGATAAGCCTGGTAACCAGCGTTTTGCAGGCGCTCGACAATATTGACGGCGTAACGACTGAATTGGGCGCGTTGCAGCGAGTGTTGGCTGCTGTTAAGCACTTCAGGGGTGCTACGCAGTTGTTGCGTACGACGCTTGGGGGGACGGAGTGACTGGAACAGCTTCTTCAGCATGGGATGCACTGTTTGAAGGAATGTTCGGCCAAACCGAAGAATGACCGCATGATGGGCGGGGATTCTAGCATTTAGTCAGGGGATGGTGTAGGAAGCTGAGCCGCTCTTGCGAGCGAAGCTACAAGCGGCAAGCTAAAAAAGCTGCAAGAGGGCTGAGGTAGAGCGTGTTGGCGGGTTTTGCTGAATCGCAGTAAGCACAAGGGGAGCCGAAGCTCCCCCAGAATTAGTTGCATGCTCTATTTTTATTATGATTTGCGGGCTTTTTGTTTTTGTTAAGTGCCCTGGTTACAAAGGTTTAGCCTGTGTAACCCTCTCAAATTGAGAGATAAGAGCAAACGGATTGCTTTGGTCGCTGTGTTGATGTGATCAATGATCCAACTAGTTCAGGCTCTGCTTTAAGTGCAGTTTTTGTTGTTCTCTGCCTAGTCGTGGGGCAAGCCCCATGTACAACGCCTCTCCAAAACAATCAGTTAGCTGCGCCTCCGCCGTGTTGTTCTTGTTATGCGTGAGCCGATACGTCTTATTTTTATTGTGTGTTGCTGTGCTTCTTATTGTTCTTGTACGAATACATATAGCAGGGGTCGTGCCAACTTTTGTGAGGCCCAGCAAAATAGGGGGTTTTCAGGCTTTTCACTTTTTTGAAGACCAAAAAAAAGCCGGGGTTTCGTTACCGTAAACCCCGGCTTTTGTTACGTGAATCGACAGCGGTAACAGTTTTCTCGCGTTCTGACGTGTTACCTGAGGCGTTACCGACTCAGTTTTCGCTGGCGACCCCGGTTTTTCTACGTGGGATGCCCAACCGTTGGCGCCGTTCCCACAGACACTTGCGACTCACCCCGAGCTTGCGGGCCAATTCGGTCTCGGTCATGTGGTCTTGATGCTCTAGTACGAAGTGCTGGAAATAGTCTTCCAATGACAGGTCTTCAGTCGGGTCCAAGCTGGTGTTACCGCTGCTGATACTCTGCTGCGGAGCGAGGCCGATGAAGTCGTCTTGCAGGTCGCTTAGCTCAATGTCGATACCCAGGAGGTCAGCCGAGATCTCCGGGCTTTCGCACAAGATGACGGCGCGCTCTACAGCGTTCTCCAACTCACGAACGTTACCTGGCCATGAGTATTGGCTGATCGCACGTTCTGCGTCGGGGGCGAACTTCAGATCGGTGCGGCCGATACGAGCGCTTTGGCGTGCCAAGAAGGCGCGGGCAATGTCATTGACGTCTGCGCCACGCTCGCGCAAGGCCGGTAGCTTGAGCGCGATGACGTGCAGACGGTAGTACAAGTCTTCGCGGAACTGTCCGACTTTGGCCAGATTTTTGAGGTCCCGGTGAGTCGCGGCGATCAGACGAACATCGACCTTTTGCGACTGCACCGAGCCCACACGGCGAATCTCGCCCTCTTGCAGTACGCGCAACAGTCGCGCTTGTGCTTCAAGTGGCAGTTCACCGATTTCATCGAGGAATAAAGTCCCGCCATCGGCCGCTTCAACCAAGCCTGCGCGCCCTGCGCTGGCGCCAGTAAATGCGCCTTTTTCGTGGCCGAACAGTTCAGACTCGATCAGAGACTCAGGAATAGCCGCACAGTTGACTGAAATCATCGGCGCTTTGGCGCGCTTGGACAGGTTGTGCAGCGCCCGAGCGACCAACTCTTTACCCGTACCGGACTCACCCTGAACCAACACATTTGAGTCGGTGGGGGCCACTTTCCGAATTTTGCTATACATATCGAGCATCGGTGGGCATGAACCGATGATGCCGATTTCGGCGTTGCTGTTGTCCACCGTGTTTTTGTCGGTGTTACCTGGTTTGGAGGCCGGGCGATCGACAGCCGTACTTTGTAGGTTTTGACGATCGCGCAGAATGCGCGATACAGCTTGCAGCATTTCATCGTGATCAAAAGGTTTGGCGATGTAATCCACTGCGCCCATTTTCATTGAGTCAACGGCAGATCGCAGGCTCGCGTAGCTGGTCATGATCAGTACGGGCTTACCTTGTCCCAGCTTGATCAGCTCAGTACCTGGTGCCCCGGGCAGACGCAAGTCGCTGACAATTAAGTCGAACGAGGGGATGCTGAAACGCTCCTGCGCTTCCTGTACCGAGCCAGCTTCGCTGACCTGGTACTGATTACGCTCCAACAGACGGCGTAACGCGGAGCGGATGATAGTTTCGTCTTCGACGATCAAAATATGCGGCATTGATTCGGTTCTCTCGACGGTCTCAGTTCACAGCGGACGTCGCTTCGACATGACGCGGTAATGTCACCCGAATACGGGTTCCGCGTTGGCTTTGAATGTCAGCCGGGCTGTCGATGGTGATTTGTCCATAATGCTCTTCAACGATGGAATAGACCAGTGCAAGGCCCAAGCCGGTGCCTTCGCCAGGGTCCTTGGTGGTGAAGAATGGTTCGAATAATCGATCCATGATGTTCTTCGGAATACCGCTGCCTTCGTCTTCAACGATCAAGTCGATCGTGTGCTCGCTGGCTTCACTTTTCACCCTCACGGCACTGCCTGCGGGTGAGGCGTCACGGGCGTTTGACAGCAGATTGATCAACACCTGGGCCAACCGCTGCGGGTCACCATCGACCCAGTGATCGGGGTCGCACAAGTTGTAAAACTGCACTTCAAAGTTACGTCGGTTCAAGGCGAGCAGACCAATGGCATCTTGAGCCACCTCTGCCAGACAAACGGGCTCGTCATTGTGCTGATGGCTACCCGCGTGAGCGAAGCTCATTAACGACTGCACAATGCGCGAGATGCGTTTGGTCTGTTCAAGGATCTGGCTGCTGATTTCGGTCAGCTCGCTGTCTTCTTCACGCTCTTCGCGCAGGTTTTGCGCCAAGCAGGCGATACCGGTCACCGGATTGCCGATTTCATGCGCGACGCCCGCAGCCAGTCGACCAATACTGGCCAAGCGCTCGGAGTGCACCAGTTTGTCTTCGAGCATTTGAGTTTCGGTTAAATCTTCGACCAGTAATACCAGGCCACTGTTACCCGGTGCCAATGGTTCATCAATGGCCGCTTTATGCAGGTTCAACCAGCGCGTTTGACCGTCGAGGGCCAAATGCTGCTTGTGCAAGTGTTCATCAGGTAGGTCGATAAAGCCTTGCAGCAATTCACGCCAAGGATTGCCTAACGTGTTCAGGCGTGAGCCGACGACACGCTGGGCGGGAATGCTGGTGAGCTCTTCCATGGCCTTGTTCCACATCAAGATCTCTTGGTCCTTGGCCAGCGAGCACACGCCCATCGGCAGTTCTTGCAACGTTTGGCGATGGTAACGGCGCAAAGCGTCGAGCTCGGCGGCCAAGCCGGTCAGGCGTGAGTGATAGTCTTCCAGCCGGCTTTCGATGAAGTGAATGTCTTCGGTCACGTAATTCTCGCCGCCCGATTTATAAGGCAGAAAGGTTTCGACCATGTCTTGAGCGACGCTTGGACCCATCAGGCCAGAGAGGTTGGCTTCGATTCGATCACGTAGACGACGCAAGGCATAAGGCCGACGTTCGTCGAACGGCAAATACAGGTCGCGTAAGGCTTGCTCGACCTCCTTTTGCGCCGCCTTGGCGCCCAAAGGTTTGGCCAGTTGGGTGGCGAATTCTTGCGGTGAGGCCGCATGCAGTTCGCGTCGTTGCGGGCGACGCACGTTATCCACCGCACACGCTTCGGCGGCGCTGGCCTCCTCGGGGCTGGCGTTGGTGAATAAGGAGATCAGGGTGAACATCAATACGTTGGCGGCGAGTGAGGCGATGGCAGCCATGTGCCAACTGGTGTCGTCCAGCACGTAGACCATGTCGAGCCACGGCACGTAGAAACCTTGGAAGTTTCCAATCAATGGGAACAGCATGCTGCCCATCCACACCACTATCCCGGCCAGTAACCCGGCGATAAAGCCGCGTCGGTTAGCCGTTGGCCAGTACAGAACCGACAGTACGCCCGGCAGGAACTGCAACGTAGCGACAAAAGCGACGATGCCAAGGTTAGCCAAGTCTTGCTCAGCGCCCAGCATTAAGTAAAACCCATAGCCAGCCATGATGATGGCCACAATCAGTGCGCGGCGCGTCCACTTTAGCCAGCGGTAGATATTGCCTTCTGCCGGCGGTTGATACAGCGGTAGCACCAAGTGGTTGAGCGCCATGCCCGACAACGCCAGTGTGGTGACGATGATAAGCCCGCTAGAAGCAGAGAGCCCGCCGACATAGGCCAGTAACGCCAAGGATTTGCTATTGGCGGTGATGCCAATACCCAAGGTGAAGTACTCGGGGTTGGTGGTCACACCCAGTTTAAGGCCTGCCCACAGGATCAAAGGAACTGCGAGGCTCATCAGCAGTAGGAACAGGGGCAGGCCCCAACTGGCGCTCACTAGCCCGCGCGGGTTGAGGTTTTCGGTGAAGGTCATGTGATACATGTGTGGCATCACAATAGCCGAGGCAAAAAACACCAGCAGCAAGGTCCGCCAAGGGCCTTCTTGCAGAGGAGTATGTAAAGCTGCGAGGGCGGACTGGTTTTGCAGCAGCCAGACTTCCAGTTGTTGCGGGCCATCAAACACGCCGTACAACGCGTACAGGCCCACACCGCCGATGGCCACCAGCTTGATCACCGACTCAAAGGCAATGGCGAACACCAGCCCTTCATGTTTCTCTCGTGTGGCGATGTGCCGTGAGCCGAAGAAAATCGTGAACAGCGTGATCAGCGCACAGAAGCTTAAGGCAACGCGGTGTTGCACTGGTTCTCGGGTCAGGATGCTGATGGAGTCCGCGACCGCCTGAATTTGCAACGCCAGCAGCGGTAATACGCCAATCAGCATGAAAACAGTGGTCAGCGCACCCGCCCAAGAACTGCGAAAACGAAAAGCAAACAGGTCTGCCAGCGATGAAAGCTGGTAGGTACGAGTGATTTTTAATATGGGGTAAAGCAGTACAGGCGCTAGTAGAAATGCGCCAGAAACCCCTAAGTAGCTGGACAAAAAGCCGTAGCCATACTCATAAGCCAGACCTATGGTGCCGTAGAAAGCCCAAGCGCTGGCGTAAACGCCCAAAGACAAGGTGTAAGTCAGCGGGTGACGAATAATGGCGCGCGGGATCATGCCGCGCTCACTGACCCACGCCACCGCAAACAGCACCAGCAAGTATGCGGCGCTAACCAGCACCATCTGGGTCAGGCTAAAGCTCATCGGCATCTTTTTGGCTCTGAAGAATAAAGGTCACAACGATCAGAATCAGCCAAAGCAGATACGGCCTGTACCAGGCCCCCGTCGCGTCAATCCACCAATCCATGATGGCGGGGGAAAACAGGTAGATCCCGACAACCAGCAACAGGACCAAACGATAGATATACATCCTGCCCTCACTTTTGCTGGCCGCAAGCCCTAAAACATGCGGCGATGGTAACGGATGGCTGGCAACCTGCAAGGGCTGTCAGCGTAATTGCGCCTCAGCCAGTGTGAGGGTTCGCGGGATAAGTCCAGCATTCCAGTGTGCAATACCCCAGTTGAGGATTTCTCGCGGGCTGGCGTCACTAAGGCTTACATCCGGGGTTTGACCCAATGCGCGCAAGGCGCGCAGTAATAAGGGTGAAGCCTGCTCCGGTGTCAGAGGGGGCGAGCGGTAAGACTTGCCCAGTTTGTGCCCATCGGGTTGTACGATCAGTGGTACATGCAGGTAGCAAGGTGTCGATAGCCCGAGCAGTTCCTGTAGATAAAGCTGACGCGGCGTGGAGTCCAGCAGGTCAGCGCCGCGTACGATATCGGTGACGCCTTGCCAGGCATCATCGAGTACCACTGCTAATTGGTAGGCATATAAACCGTCGCGGCGGCGGATCACAAAGTCCCCCGCTTCGCGGCCTAAATGTTGGCGGAATGAGCCTTGTACGCGGTCTTCAACTGAATATTCAAGCTCAGGGACACGTAATCGTATGGCGGCGTTTTCCATCGAGTGACCTGCATTGCGGCACAGTCCAGGGTAAATCCCGTTATACCCTTCGAGTTGTTTGCGTGAGCAGGTACAAGCATAGGCTAAGCCTTGGCTGAACAGCCGATCCAGTACCTGAGAGTAGGCGTCGTGTCGCTCGCTCTGGCGAACCAACTCGCCGTCCCATTCAAAGCCATAGCGTTCTAGTGCATCCAGAATGGCTGCTTGAGCACCCGGCATTTCACGTGGAGGATCAAGATCTTCCATGCGCACCAGCCAGCGACCGCCCACGCTACGGGCATCAAGGTATGAGGCGAGTGCTGCGACCAGCGAGCCAAAGTGCAAATGGCCACTGGGGGTCGGGGCGAAGCGCCCAATGTATGAGGGGTTTGAAAAAGCCGTCATGGCTTAGATCCTGTAGCCGCTGGCAGGGCTGCGAGGGTGCGCAGCTAAATTTCAGAAACAAAAATGGGGCGTTCGCACGCCCCATTGGGTCAAGTTGGCGATTACTTGCCGACTTGTTTTTCCTTGATTTCAGCCAAGGTTTTGCAGTCTACGCACATGTCCGCAGTCGGGCGTGCCTCAAGTCGGCGAATACCGATTTCAACGCCGCAAGACTCGCACCAGCCATACTCTTCGTCTTCGATGAGCTGCAGGGTCTTGTCGATTTTTTTGATCAGCTTGCGCTCGCGATCGCGGGCGCGCAGTTCCAAGCTGAATTCTTCTTCTTGGCTTGCACGATCAGCTGGATCAGGAAAGTTTGCGGCTTCGTCTTTCATATGATCAACGGTGCGGTCGACTTCCTGCATCAAGTCCTGCTTCCACTTATGCAGAATCTTGGTGAAGTGCTTGCGCATAGGCTCGCCCATGTACTCTTCACCCTTCGTTTCAACGTAGGGCTCGAAGCCGCTGAGCGATTGAGTATTCGGTTGCTGTGCTTGTGTGGGCATGAAATGGACCGCCTCTGTTCTTCTAATCCATTGCGCAGGATTGCAACGTTACCGACACCTGCCGGCCCTGCGGCTGCAAGCGGGCGAACTTACCAGATCAATTCGGGCCGCGCTACTCCCGGTTGTCTAGCCTGTTGTCAGTGATCGTGTACAAAGCCTGTCGTACTTAAGATTAGTGGCAAATTAATATTTTAGCCGAGCTGTGACCGAGGCTTGCGCCGTTTGGTTCTACTCACGAAAAGTTTAAGTCGCTAATTCGTTCTCCGTTGTGACAGCGCTTGGGTAGAATCGGACTTTTGCTTACCCAGGAAGGCAGGCTCATGGCTCAGTCTTACAGTGCGCGCAGCCGCGCGATCGAACCGTTCCATGTCATGGCGTTGTTAGCGCGCGCCAACGAACTGCAGGCGGCGGGGCACGATGTGATTCACCTAGAGATAGGTGAGCCAGACTTCACCACGGCTGAGCCGATCATCGCGGCTGGCCAAGCGGCATTGGCGGCGGGCAAAACACGTTACACCGCGGCGCGGGGCTTACCTGAGCTGCGTGAAGCCATTTCCGGGTTTTATCAACAGCGTTATGGATTGAGCATCGACCCTTCACGAATTCTCATCACTCCTGGCGGCTCAGGAGCACTGCTTTTAGCCAGCAGCCTGCTGGTAGATCCGGGAAAGCACTGGTTACTTGCAGACCCTGGCTACCCATGTAACCGACACTTCTTACGCTTGGTTGAAGGCGCCGCGCAGTTAGTTCCCGTGGGGCCTGAGGTTAGTTACCAACTGACGGCCGATTTGGTTGAGCGCTATTGGGATCAAGACAGCGTGGGGGCACTAGTCGCGTCACCGGCCAATCCGACGGGGACGGTATTGAGCCGTGAGGAATTAGGTTTATTGTCCACCGCCATTAAAGCTCGCAACGGGCATTTGGTGGTGGACGAGATCTACCATGGCCTGACATACGGTTGTGATGCCGCCAGCGTGCTTGAAGTCGATGACAGCGCATTTGTGCTCAATAGCTTCTCTAAATATTTCGGTATGACCGGCTGGCGCTTGGGTTGGTTGGTGGCGCCGCCAGAGGCCGTTGCCGACTTGGAAAAGCTCGCGCAGAACCTCTACATCAGCGCACCGAGCATGGCGCAATATGCCGCGCTGGCGTGTTTTGAACCGCACACACTGGCTATTTTGGAAGAGCGCCGCGCCGAGTTTGGGCGCCGCAGAGACTTTTTATTACCGGCCTTGCGTGAGCTTGGATTTGAGATTGCGGTCGAGCCCGAAGGTGCGTTTTACCTGTACGCCGATATCAGCGCGTTGGGAGATGATGCCTTCGCATTTTGCCGCCATTTTCTTGAAACCGAGCACGTTGCCTTCACCCCCGGCTTGGATTTTGGCCGTTTCCAAGCGGGGCATCATGTCCGTTTTGCTTACACTCAGAGCCTGCCGCGTCTACAGGAAGCGGTTGAACGAATTGCCCGTGGCCTGCGGAGCTGGAAAAACTGATGCAGTTCATTCCCTCATTAGAAGAAGGGCGTTTGCTCAAACGTTATAAGCGTTTTTTGGCAGACATCGAGACGATGAGCGGTGAATTGCTGACGATTCACTGCCCCAATACAGGCTCGATGCTCAATTGCATGGTAGAGGGCGGGCAAGTCTGGTTCAGCCGCTCCAATGATCCCAAGCGCAAGTTGCCGGGTACGTGGGAAATCAGTGAAACCCCACAAGGACGTTTGGCTTGTGTGAACACTGGGCGCGCCAATCGGTTGGTCGAAGAGGCACTGCTGTCAGGGGTTATCTCGGAGCTTAATGGCTTCACTGCGCTCAAGCGTGAAGTCGCCTACGGTCAAGAAAACAGCCGGATTGATTTTCGATTGGAATACCCGGATGGCTTTGCTTTTGTCGAGGTTAAAAGTGTCACGTTGGGTTTTGACGGCACGCGAGTGGCCGCGTTTCCAGATGCGGTCACTCAACGCGGGGCCAAACACTTACGTGAGCTGGCCAGTTTGGCACGTGAGGGCGTACGTGCCGTGCAGTTGTATTGCGTCAACTTAACCGGGATCGACGCGGTGCGTCCGGCAGAGGAGATTGATCCAGGTTATGCAGCGGCCCTGCGTGAGGCGCTGGCATCAGGCGTTCAAGTGCTGGCTTATGGTGTAAATCTGACATCTGACGCGGTGGTTATTGACCGTCGACTAGACGTCATCCTCTGACTCTTCAGGCGTAAGCCAAATGCCTAGGTTGTCTTCACGGCAACCTATTGCTGTCAAAAACTGCCCGGCACAAGGCCCGGCAACGCATTCTCCGCTCTCAATCAAAAACAACGCGGCATGGGTTGCGCATTGAATCAGGCTTTCGCTGGAGTCCAAGAACCGATTCGGTTGCCACTCCAATGGTACGCCGCGATGTGGGCAGCGATTTTTATAGGCATAGACTTGGCCTGCTCGCCGAACCACAAACACGCCCACCCCGTTTTGTTTAAAGCCAAGGCTGGCACCTTCTATCAGCGCTGATGAATTGCACAAAAACGTCATTACAATCCTTAACCAATCCTGATGTTTGCGTTGATACGCGTATTAGCACGCGTTAAGAGGTTGACGCGCAAATGCAAACAATTATCAAATGGCCGTTTGCTCTGCGATGTGCCGTTTTGACTGCGCGATACTTCCTTTGTCGCGTTGAGCCCTCTTATCAAGGAACGCCCCTGTATGCGCCTGAGTACCCGCCTGATACTACTTTGTGCAGGTTTTATGATCAGTCATGCCAGCATTGCTGACGAGTTACCTCAACGTTGGGTCAGCGCTGGGGGCGCACTTTCCGAGTGGGTCAGCGCATTAGGCGCGGAGTCTAAATTGGTTGGAGTCGATACCACTAGCCAACATCCGCAATTACTTCGTGAGTTGCCGAGCATTGGTTACCAGCGTCAGCTGGCAGCAGAGGGGATTTTAAGCCTCAAACCGGATGTTTTAATCGGCACTGAAGAGATGGGCCCGCCTCCGGTGCTGACGCAGATTCGTAACGCCGGTGTGCCGGTTGAAATGTTCTCGGCCGAGGCTGACGTGCCAACCCTCAAAGCCACACTCGAGCATTTGGGGAGGCTGTTGGGGGACGAGGCTAAAGCGGCTCAGTTGTTTAAGGCGTATCAGCAGCAACTGGATGAACAACAGCAGCAGGTTAAACAGGCTCAAGCCAATCATCAGGCGCCAGGTGTATTGCTGTTAATGAGCCATGCGGGCGGCAAGCCGATGGTTGCAGGCAAGGACACTGCGGCAGATTGGCTGCTGACTCAAGCAGGCGGGCGCAACCTAGCGACTCATTCAGGCTACAAAATCCTTTCTGTAGAGGCGCTGGCGGGTCTTAATCCTGAAGTGCTGGTGCTCGCTGACCGTAGCTTGAGCGGGGAAGAGGCGCGTAAAGCGCTGATGAAAGAAAACCCGATTCTGGCCTCACTCAAAGCCGCCAAAGAGGGTCGGATTTACGAGTTGGACCCAACGCTTCTAGTGGGCGGGCTTGGCCCACGTTTACCGGCCAGTTTGAAACAACTGACCGCGGACTTTTACCCTGAAACTTCGGCTAACCGATGAGGACACTGGTTAAACCGCGCCCCTTATTCATCGGGCTGAGTGCGCTGTGCCTGCTGGCAATCTGGTTGTCGTTGGCATTGGGGCCGGTGAGCTTGCCGTTGCTTGATACGTTGCGGGCGGCGCTGCGTTTGGTGGGTGTGCCCATTCATGGCGAAGGATTAGAGCAGGCCGAACTGATCCTAGGGCAAATTCGTTTACCTCGTACATTGCTGGGCTTGGCGGTCGGCGGGGTGTTGGCATTGTCCGGCGTGGCGATGCAGGGGCTTTTTCGTAACCCTCTGGCGGATCCGGGCTTGGTAGGTGTGTCCAGCGGCGCTTCGCTGGGAGCGGCGATTGCGATTGTGGGAGGCTCGGCTATTGGCGGTTTACCAGAAGCGTTCGGCCCCTATTTGCTGTCGCTCTGTGCATTTCTGGGCGGGTTAGGGGTGACGGCGCTGGTTTATCGGCTTGGTCGACGAAATGGTCAAACCAGTGTAGCGGTGATGCTGCTGGCGGGGATTGCGCTAACAGCCCTGGCCGGTTCGACAGTCGGGTTGTTCACGTATCTGGCTGACGACGCCACGTTGCGCACACTGACGTTCTGGAACCTGGGTAGTCTGAACGGCGCCAGTTATGCCCGGTTATGGCCTGTGCTGTTCGTTACCGTGGGCGTAGCACTGTGGCTACCGCGCCGGGCCAGTGCGCTTAATGCGTTGTTGCTGGGCGAGTCTGAAGCCAATCACTTAGGCATCAATGTAGAAGGGCTGAAGCGCGAGTTAGTGTTTTGCACCGCATTGGGTGTCGGTGCGGCGGTAGCCGCCGCCGGGATGATCGGCTTTGTAGGTTTAGTGGTGCCGCATTTAGTGCGACTCTTAGCGGGCCCTGATCATCGGGTGCTGTTGCCCGCGTCGGTACTGGCGGGCGCTACTTTACTGTTGTTTGCTGACCTGATTGCGCGCTTGGCTCTGGCACCCGCTGAAATGCCGATTGGCATTGTGACCGCGTTTTTGGGCGCGCCGTTTTTTCTTTACTTGCTGTTGCGAGGCCGCCACTGATGCTGCGTACAGAAAATCTGCAGATTCGGCGTGGTCAGAAAAGAGTGCTGACTGACGTCACCTTAGACGTCCGGCCGGGCGAAGTATTGGGTGTGTTAGGCCCTAACGGCGCAGGCAAAAGTACCCTGCTGGCGGCTTTGTGTGGCGAGTTGGCTGCGACCCAGGGGCAGGTCTTGTTGGATCAACAGCCTTTAAACCATTGGAAGGGCGTTGAGCGAGCTAGACGACTTGCCATTTTGCCCCAGACCTCGACTCTTGATTTTGCGTTCCGTGTTGAAGAGGTCGTCGGCATGGGCCGTTTGCCGCATCAGACCGGGACGGTACGCGATGCCGAGATTATCTGCGCAGCTCTAGAGGCGGCAGATGTTGGGCATTTGGCTGGGCGCAGTTATCTGGCGTTATCCGGGGGGGAGCGGCAGCGGGTTCACCTTGCGCGGGTGTTAGCGCAGCTATGGCCGGGGCAAAATGGCCAGACATTGCTGCTCGATGAGCCCACCTCGATGCTGGACCCTTTGCATCAGCACACAACGTTGAAGGCGATTCGGACCTTTGCTGATCGCGGTGCTGCGGTGTTGATCATCCTGCACGATCTGAACCTTGCAGCGCGTTACTGCGATCGGGTGCTGTTGCTTGAAGACGGTCATCCCCGGGCGCTGGGCAGCCCGTATGCGGTGTTGCAGCCCGCGCCGCTAAAAGCGGTGTTCGGGTTGGACGTGTTGGTGCAGGCGCATCCAGAGTTGGGGCATCCAGTGATTATTGCGCGTTGAGTGTAAATGCCAGGCGTAGCATTTGATTCGCGTCAAATTGGGCCGTTAGATTCAGTTTTTTTAGATAAAAAAAGACCCGGCAAAAGCCGGGTCAAATAACCGTGATTAGCCTGATGAGGAGATTTTCTGAAAGCCCGAACCAAGGGCTTTCGAGAAGATCGACTGGCCTCGCGACCAGATGGCGTAATAATAACAATTCTCATTTTCAAGTCAACAACTGTTTTTCGGCTTTTTTTAGGACCCCGATAAACGGTGTTATTTAGTTTTTTTAAGCGCAAACAAATCCTCCACTTGCTGATTGAGCAGGGCTTTTCTCTCTGACGGAATATCGTTCCAGTGAATATCCAGTAGTGCGCCTTCAATGGCATACAAAAGCACTTTGGATGCCCTGAAGCCTCGTGCTTTAACTGCGCGGTAAGCCTCGACAGCGCCGCGGCGCCTTAAATCCGTGGCGCTATGTATGCCGACAGCATGTAGCCATTGAGCCGAGGTTTTCCCAAGGTTTTTAAGATGCTGGAGTTCATCGTGCATCAGCTCTCCTTGCGACGGCGTGAGCCCAGCGCTTTTGGGACGAATAAGTCTTTTGAAGTGTAGCGCCAGATAACAAAGTCGCTTTGGGTTAGTCGTTTTTGGAACACGCAGGCGCGGCCCTGAAAAAAAGGATCATTGAAATACTGTCGTAGAGCGTGAGAATACCGAGGCTAGAGGGCTAGGCTTGGCTGATACAGGCAGATCGCCAACGCCAGGCTGGCGTTGGGTTGAGTGTCGTATTTGTTTTACTGGGGGCGGTAACGCAAGCGCGTGCCGAAATTAACCGACATCAAAATTTCATCGGCCGTCAGTTCGACAGGAAAGTACACGCCTGAAATTTGCGCATGGGCCAAGCTGGCGCCTTCGATGCACGCGGTGCGCAAGTCCAGGCCGCGTAAGTCCGCAGAGCGAAAATAAGCATCGGTAAAATCCACGCGGTCAGCATGTAACTCGCGTAGGTCCAGGCCGCGAAAATCGCCGCCTCGCATATCGATGTGTCCGGGTGGGCGTTGTTGGTTAAACCCGGTGATGTTGTCTTCATGCAGTAACGTGTAGAGCGCCGAATCAAGCAAGGCAGGGCGGCTCATGGGGCGTCTCCTGATGGATGTAAATCAATATTATAGTGCCACTATTGAGGTGCCGTGAAACCCTTGCAGTTTCACGGCACGCTCGCCTCTTTAAAGACCAGGCAGACGTTGGCGGATGTCGCTAATTAGCGTGTCTAGACTGTTGCTGTTGTGGGTCTCAACCGATTTGCTACGCAGGACTTCTCCTGCCTCCAGTGGTTCCCGGCTGGCTTGTTGCGCTCGGACGACGTCCATGGTCGCGTCTGAAGGATCGCTGCCAACGCTTTTGCGATGAGCCAGCCAGCCTTCGATAACGGCATCTGGCGCGGTGCAGTCTAGGATCAGGCAGGGCACGCCAGTGGCTTCTGCCACCTTCGCCGCGGCATCGCGTTGTTCTCGTTTGAGGTAGGTGGCGTCAATGACCACTGGGAAGCCCGCGCGCAGCACAATCGCGGCTAATTCATGCAGTTTGTCGTAGGTGGCAACGTTAGCGTCGACGCTATAAATCCCAAGACCTACAACGTTTTCGCCAGTCTGTTCGCCAAACATACGCTTGCGAACGACATCGGAGCGCAGGCGAATGGCCCCTAAAGATTCAATCAGGCGCATGGCAACAGAGCTTTTTCCGACAGCCGAAACACCGTGGGTGATCGTCAAAAAGCGAGAAGGAATAGTGCTGTAGCTCTCTGCCAGGTTGGCGTAGTTGCGGTATTGGCGCAGTGTGGCTGCGCGCTGAACGGCGCTGGCTTCTGCGGGCATGCTGAAGAGGCTGACCTTGGCACGAACCAGAGCGCGGTAGGCTTTGTAAAAGTTCAGCAACTCAAGCCCTTGGTAGTCGCCGGTCAGCTCAAGGTATTGGCTGACAAAACGTCGAGCCAGGCATTTTAGACCACGGTCTTCAAGGTCCATGGCCAAGAACGCTGTGTCGGCGTACACATCGGTAAAGCGGAAAGGCTCGTTAAACTCGATGCAGTCGAAAATCACCACCTTGGTGTCAATGAGAGTGGCGTTACCCAAGTGAATATCACCGTGACATTCACGGATGAAGCCTTGTGCTTTGCGTTGCTCCAGTAGTGGCTTGAGACGGGTGAAGCTGGCTTCGGCCCACGCTTGTAATGCATCGAGCTGCAGTAGGTCGGCCTTGTCTGAAAGAAAAGGGCGAATTTGCTCGAAGTTCTGGCGAACCGGCTCCATAACGGCTTCGGGTGTGCCTTGATGGTGCTCCAGCGGAACATGTGGGGCATGTGTATGGAAATGGGCGATTTGCTGGGCCATCTCGTCGATATGAGCAGCCGTCAATTCGCCGTTGGCTTGTAGCGTGCTCAGCAATTGGCTTTGCGGGAATTGGCGCATTTTAAGCGCGTACTCTATAGCCGTACCCTCGCCACCCAATTGGGGGGCGTCGACGGTGCCATGGATTGGCAGTACATCGAGATACAAACCTTCGGTCAGGCGCTGGTTGAGGCGCAGCTCTTCATGGCAAAAGAATTCACGGCCACTCAGCGCGGTGAAGTCTAAAAAGCCAAAGTTGACCGGTTTTTTAATTTTGTAAGCATAGGGGCCGGTGAGGATAACCCATGAAATATGGGTTTCGATAACCTGAAACCCGTCGACTTCATGCGGGTATAAGTTCGGATTTTGTAGCGCGGCAATCAGGTTCTGGCTCACGGGCGGTCCTTCTTAATGCGGGAAAATTCAATGGGCCATTATGGCTGCTGACGCCGGTCGTGCAAACCGCCGGACGCGCATGATGAACATGAGCAAAGTGCGTATAATCTCGCGCCATGACTCGATCTCGATCCTCCCGCTCCCGCTCTAAACGTCCATCTGGTGGCCTTCGGCCCTGGCTGGGCTGGGCTCTTAAGCTCAGCCTCGTCGGCCTGGTGATACTGGCTGGTTTTGCTGTTTATCTCGATGCCATCGTTCAGGAGAAGTTCTCCGGTAAGCGCTGGACTATCCCCGCCAAGGTTTATGCTCGGCCGTTGGAGCTGTTTGTCGGCCAGAAGCTAAGTAAGAACGACTTTTTGACCGAACTCGACGCGCTGGGTTATCGCCGCGAAAGCGCAGCTAATGGCCCGGGCGCTGCGTCGGTGAGTGGCAATACGGTTGACTTGAATACCCGTGGCTTTCAATTTTATGAAGGCGCTGAGAAAGCGCAGCCGGTGCGGGTACGTTTTTCTGGCGACTATGTGTCGGAACTGACCTCGACCAATGGCACCAAGTTGCCTGTGGTACGGCTTGAGCCGTTGCTGATTGGCGGCCTTTATCCGAAAAATCTTGAAGACCGTATTCTGATCAACATTGACCAGGCGCCGCCGTACCTGCTCGAGACGCTGGTTACGGTTGAAGACCGCGATTTTTATCATCACTTCGGCGTGTCTCCCAAGTCGATCGCTCGAGCGATGTGGGTCAACACATCGTCCGGGCAAATGCGTCAAGGTGGGAGTACGCTGACCCAGCAGTTAGTCAAAAACTTCTTCCTGACCAATGAGCGCAGTCTCAGCCGTAAGCTGACTGAGGCGATGATGGCGCTGTTGCTCGAAATGCATTACGACAAGCGCGAGATCCTTGAGGCTTATCTCAACGAAGTGTTTGTAGGCCAAGACGGCCAACGTGCCGTGCATGGTTTTGGTTTGGCGAGTCAGTTTTTCTTCAGTCAGCCATTGTCTGAACTCAAGTTGCATCAAGTTGCCTTGTTGGTGGGGATGGTTAAAGGCCCGTCGGCTTATAACCCCCGTCGTCACCCTGAACGTGCGCTTGAGCGACGCAATCTGGTGCTCGATTTGCTGGCGCAGCAGGGCGTTGCAACTGCCGAGCAGGTAGCCGCCGCTAAAAAAATGCCATTGGGCGTGACTAAGCGCGGCAGTTTGGCGGACAGCTCATTTCCGGTCTTCCTAGACTTGGTGAAACGTCAGTTACGTGAAGATTATCGCGACGAAGATTTGACCGAAGAGGGCCTGCGGATCTTTACCAGTTTTGACCCGATTTTGCAGATGAAATCTGAATCGGCTGTAGGCGACACCTTCAAACGTTTGGCTGGGCGTAAAGGCTCAGACGAAGTCGAGGCCGCTATGGTGGTCACCAACCCTGAAACAGGTGAAGTCCAAGCCTTGATCGGCAGTCGTTTGCCGGGCTATGCGGGCTTTAACCGTGCGTTGGATGCGGTGCGCCCGATTGGTTCGTTGATCAAACCGGCGGTGTATTTGACGGCTCTTGAACGACCCAGCCAGTTCACGCTGACCAGTTGGTTATCGGATGAGCCAATTTCTATTAAAGGGGCTGATGGCCAAGTCTGGAGGCCACAGAACTATGATCGTCGTTCTCATGGCACGGTTTTCCTTTATCAGTCGATGATGAACTCGTTCAACCTTGGTACCGTGCGGCTGGGTCAGCAGGTCGGAGTACCTAACGTTCTCAAAACGCTGGCGCGGTTGGGGATCGAACGTGAGTTCCCGGCATTCCCGTCGATGTTGCTTGGGGCTGGGGCGTTGAGCCCGATGGAAGTTGCAACGATGTATCAGACGCTGGCCAATGGTGGCTTCAACACGCCGATGCGGGCTATTCGCAGTGTGTTGACGGCTGAAGGCGAACCTTTGAAACGCTATCCATTCCAGATTCAGCAGCGTTTCGATCCGGGCTCTATCTTCTTGATTCAGAACGCCATGCAGCATGTGATGCGCGAAGGTACGGGACGTTCGGTCTACACCGTATTGCCGAAAAATCTTACGCTGGCGGGTAAAACCGGTACCAGTAACGACTCACGTGACAGTTGGTTTGCAGGTTTTAGTCAGGATTTACTGGCCGTTGTCTGGTTGGGGCGTGATGACAACGGTAAAACCCCTTTCACGGGTGCAAGCGGTGCTTTGCAGGTGTGGACCAGCTTTATGAATAAAGCCGATCCGTTGCCGCTGGACATGCCGCAGCCGGACAACATTGTTCAGGCTTGGATAGATCCGCATACCGGGCAAGGATCCGATTCAAGCTGCCCTGGCGCAGTGCAGATGCCGTATATTCGCGGCAGTGAGCCGCCTGCTGGAGCCGCTTGTGGTGCGCAGGCGCCGCAGACGGGTGAGGACGTGATGGATTGGGTCAAGGGCTGGTTGAATTAAGCAAAGAGGGTTTGACGTGAACAAGTGGTGGATTCCGGCTGTTTCAGCCCTAGCTTTGCTCAATGGTTGTGCCAGTGTGCCGCAGGGTTCGATCCCTGTGGTCGACTCCGGTGTTGCGGTGTCGAACAGTGAGCGTGTGTCGGCACAGCGCACGACCAATAATTATCCACAGGCCGCGGCGCCGCGTGCAACGCAGGCGGTTCCTCAGGATTCAGGCGTGGTGGTCATGATTCCGGGCGGCGGCGCTGCTGTTTCGACGCCTATCCAGACTCAACCGATTACGGCGGGGCCCATTACGCCGGGCCCGGCAGCGAGTGCGCCGATCAGCACTGGCAGTTATGCGCCGACAACGAGTTATACCGCTCCGGCACCGATTACGCCGAGCGGTATACCGTCAAGCAGTGGTGGGTTGGCTGCGGATGAACAACTGGACGGGCCTGTTTTGGCATTGCTGACAACAGCTCAGCAGCAACAGGCAAGTGGCGATCTTAACGGCGCGTCATCGAGTCTTGAACGGGCGCAGCGCGTTGCACCACGTGAGCCGCAAGTGCTGTACCGTTTGGCCCAAGTGCGTATGGCGCAGGGGGATGCGGCTCAGGCCGAGCAGTTTGCCCGCCGCGGTTTGACCTTCTCCAGTGGTCGTCCGGACTTACAAGCGAGCTTATGGGGCCTAATTGCTCAAGCGCGTGATAAACAAGGGGATGCGGCAGGCGCTGCATTGGCCCGTCAAAAAGCAAGGTGAGTCTCTGATGGATGATCGCTTTCCGGCTATTGCCGAGCAGTTATTGCTGATTGAAGGAGAGTTGCGGCAGCAGGGCTGGTGGGACGAAGCCTCGCCCAATGCTGAGGCGCTGAGCAGTGTTGAACCTTTTTCAGTCGACACTTTGGACTTCCATCAGTGGTTACAGTGGATTTTTCTAGTGAGGATGAAGCAGATATTGGAGCAGGATCTACCGCTACCTAATGCGTCGGGGATTCTGGAAATGGCTGAGATGGCGTATGCCGATCAGTCACAAAAGAGTCTCGGACTACGGACTGCGCTGAAAAAGTTCGACCAATTGATCACTGACGCTCGTTAATTGCCTAGCTGCCGGATTTTTCGGCAGTCTTGCGCATATTTCTACCGCTTTGCGCCATTTAGGCGAGTTTTATCCCTTCTCATGACCCATTCTTCTGCGTTCTCATGCGCTTAGTTGGAAAAAAGCGCAATTATTGCTTGACTTGGAAGGGCTGAAACAGAAGAATCCAAACACCGCTGTACAGGGACTGCCAGAAGCAGACCCTCTCAGCAGATCATGAGGCGCACACCCGCGCCGACTTGTTACACCCGCAACGCGTTACCTCGCGCTGGGTGGGAAAACCCCGCAATACTTGGGGAGCTCCCAATACTTGCTCAGTCAGTGCTGACGTAGTCGGCGACCACCGTCGCTCATGCTCTGCTGAGAAGTAAACCTATTAAGACCCGTTCGTATTTTTGTGAGCGGTATTCTGGCGTTTTAGAGGTGAACAACGTGGAGCTTTTATCTGGCGGTGAGATGCTCGTCCGCTTTTTGCGCGACGAAGGTGTCAAATATATCTACGGGTACCCAGGTGGTGCTCTCCTGCATGTCTATGACGCACTGTTCAAAGAGCCGGAAGTGTCCCACATCCTGGTTCGTCACGAACAAGCGGCTACCCATATGGCTGACGGTTATGCCCGTGCGACCGGTAAAGCCGGTGTAGTACTGGTCACATCCGGGCCGGGCGCTACCAATGCCATCACGGGTATCGCGACTGCTTACATGGACTCCATTCCGATGGTGATCATTTCTGGTCAGGTGCCAAGCACTATGGTCGGGACTGACGCTTTTCAAGAAACCGATATGATCGGTATCTCGCGACCGATCGTGAAGCACAGCTTCATGATCAAGCATCCGTCGGAAATCCCGGAGGTCATGAAGAAGGCGTTCTATCTCGCGCAATCCGGTCGCCCTGGTCCGGTAGTGGTCGACATACCGAAAGACATGACCAACCCGGCTGAAAAGTTCGAATACGTTTTCCCGAAAAAAGCCAAGCTGCGTTCTTACAGCCCAGCTGTACGTGGGCACTCGGGGCAAATCCGCAAAGCCGTTGAAATGCTACTGGCAGCCAAACGTCCGGTTCTCTATGCAGGTGGCGGCGTTATTTTGGGCGGCGGTGCTGCACCGTTGACCGAGCTGGCGAAGATGCTCAACGTTCCGGTAACTAATACGTTGATGGGCTTGGGTGCTTACCCTGGGACTGATCGTCAGTTCATTGGCATGCTTGGCATGCATGGCAGCTTCACCGCCAACATGACCATGCATAACGCTGACGTTATTTTGGCTGTTGGCGCTCGTTTTGATGACCGTGTTATCAACGGCCCATCCAAGTTCTGCCCTAACGCCAAGATCATCCATGTGGATATTGACCCTGCGTCGATCTCCAAGACGATCAAGGCAGACGTACCGATTGTCGGCCCTGTCGATAGCGTGCTGACCGAAATGGTTGCGATCCTCAAAGATATCGGCGAGAAGCCGAACCCTGAGGCCGTTGCCAACTGGTGGAAGCAGATTGATGAGTGGCGCGGTGACCGTGGTTTGTTCCCTTACGACAAAGGCGACGGCAGCAAGATCAAGCCACAAGCTGTGATCGAGATGCTCTGCGATGTTACCAAGGGCGATGCTTACGTAACGTCCGACGTGGGTCAGCATCAGATGTTTGCTGCTCAGTATTATCGTTTCAACAAGCCTAATCGCTGGATCAACTCTGGCGGTCTGGGCACCATGGGTTTTGGTTTCCCTGCAGCAATGGGTGTGAAACTGAGCTTTCCTGATGCTGACGTCGCCTGTGTCACGGGTGAGGGCAGTATTCAGATGAACATTCAGGAATTGTCGACGTGCTTGCAGTACGGTCTGCCGGTGAAAATCATCAACTTGAACAATGGTGTTCTGGGTATGGTTCGCCAATGGCAAGACATGAACTACGGCAGTCGTCACTCGCAGTCCTATATGGAGTCGCTGCCTGATTTCGTCAAGCTGGCTGAAGCGTATGGTCATGTCGGCATTCGGATCACTGATCTGAAAGATCTGAAGCCGAAAATGGAAGAAGCCTTCGCCATGAAAGATCGGCTGGTGTTCCTGGATATCCAGGTTGATACCAGTGAGCACGTTTACCCGATGCAGATCAAAGATGGCTCCATGCGTGACATGTGGCTGAGCAAGACGGAGCGTACTTAATCATGCGGCACATTATTTCTTTGCTTCTTGAAAACGAACCCGGTGCTCTGTCTCGTGTTGTTGGGCTTTTCTCGCAACGCAACTACAACATCGAGAGCCTGACCGTGGCGCCAACAGAAGACCCGACCTTGTCGCGCCTGACGTTGACCACCGTAGGGCACGATGAAGTCATTGAACAGATCACCAAAAACCTGAACAAGCTGATCGAAGTGGTCAAGCTGGTGGATTTGTCGGAGAGCGCTCACATCGAGCGTGAGCTGATGTTGGTCAAGGTCAAGGCAACGGGTGCACAGCGCGCAGAGATCAAACGCACCACGGATATCTTCCGTGGGCAGATTGTTGATGTCAGTGCCAGTGTTTATACCGTGCAGTTGACAGGCACCAGCGACAAGCTCGACAGTTTCATCCAGTCGATTGGTACGGCCTCGATCCTTGAAACAGTTCGCAGTGGCGTGACGGGCATTGCCCGTGGCGACAAAGTTCTCAGCATCTAAAACTAACAAATGCTAACGGCCTCAATGGCCTGGATACATAAAGGAAAATCATGAAAGTTTATTACGACAAAGACTGCGACCTTTCGATCATCCAGGGCAAAAAAGTAGCCATTATCGGTTACGGCTCCCAAGGCCATGCTCAAGCGTGCAACCTGAAAGACTCTGGTGTAGACGTGACTGTTGGTCTGCGTAAAGGCTCGGCGACCGTTGCCAAAGCTGAAGCTCATGGTCTGAAAGTGACTGACGTTGCCAGTGCTGTTGCAGCTGCTGACCTGGTGATGATCCTGACTCCGGATGAGTTCCAGTCTTCGCTGTACAAAAATGAAATCGAGCCGAACATCAAGAAGGGCGCAACCCTGGCCTTCTCCCACGGTTTCGCGATTCACTACAACCAAGTTGTTCCGCGTGGCGACCTCGACGTCATCATGATTGCGCCAAAAGCGCCGGGCCACACTGTGCGTTCCGAGTTTGTTCGTGGCGGCGGCATCCCTGATCTGATCGCTATCTATCAAGACGCGTCGGGCAACGCCAAAAACGTTGCATTGTCTTACGCTTCGGGCGTGGGTGGTGGTCGTACCGGTATCATCGAAACCACGTTCAAAGACGAAACCGAAACCGACCTTTTTGGCGAGCAAGCCGTTCTGTGCGGCGGTACTGTTGAGCTGGTTAAGGCTGGTTTTGAGACTCTGGTTGAAGCCGGTTACGCGCCAGAAATGGCTTACTTCGAGTGCTTGCACGAACTGAAGTTGATCGTAGACCTCATGTACGAAGGCGGCATTGCCAACATGAACTACTCGATCTCCAACAACGCTGAGTATGGCGAGTACGTGACAGGCCCAGAAGTCATCAACGCTGAATCCCGTCAGGCAATGCGCAATGCTCTGAAGCGCATTCAAGATGGCGAGTACGCGAAGATGTTCATCAGCGAAGGGGCTACTGGCTACCCATCGATGACTGCCAAGCGTCGTAATAACGCTGCTCACGGTATCGAAGTTATCGGCGAGCAACTGCGCTCGATGATGCCTTGGATCGGAGCGAACAAAATCGTCGACAAAGCTAAAAACTAAGTCGGTACGATTTAGAAAGAACGCGGCCTAGGCCGCGTTTTTTCGTTTAAGCGGCAGCTTCTGGTATAAAGCAGGAACGTTTGCGGGTGAGTGTTGGCCTGCAGGCTTCTTTTGAAACTTTCCATATCGTTGCAAGGTAATGTCCATGAGCGAACGTCCCGAAGAGCCCAAACAGGCTTCTGACGCCGATAGCCTGCTGCCTATCGATGAGCATGTCGAAGAAGGGCATGACGCTGAAGGCCGTAAGGTCCGGCATCGTGGTATCTATCTGCTGCCCAATCTTTTTACAACGGCAAACCTGTTTGCCGGTTTCTACTCCATCATCAGTTCAATGAGTGCGCAAAGCGCAATGAGCGCCGGTGATGCTGCGGGCGCAAGCAAGTATTTTGCATTTGCCGCCATCGCGATTTTTGTCGCCATGGTGCTGGATGGCCTTGATGGCCGGGTTGCCCGTATGACTCATACTGAAAGTGCCTTTGGCGCCGAGTATGATTCCTTGTCTGACATGGTTGCTTTTGGTGTCGCGCCGGCGTTGCTGGCGTTTGGTTGGGCACTGGGCGACATGGGCAAAGTTGGCTGGATGGTGGCCTTCATATATGTGGCTGGCGCGGCTTTACGTCTGGCACGCTTCAACACGCAGGTCGGCAAGGCTGACAAACGTTACTTTATTGGTTTGGCCAGCCCTGCTGCTGCCGGCGTGGTGGCAGGTATTGTCTGGGCGTTCAGTGATTACGGTATCCAAGGGTCGAAAATGTCGTTCCTGGTTGCCTTGCTGGTGGCCGCTGCGGGCATGTTGATGGTCAGTAATATCAAGTACAACAGCTTTAAAGAGTTGGATTTAAAAGGGCGTGTACCGTTTGTGGCTATCTTGGCGGTAGTGTTGGTGTTCGCTGTGGTGTTCAGTGACCCTCCGCGTATTCTGTTACTGGCTTTCTTGGCCTACGCCGCATCGGGCCCGATACAGTATTTATTGCATATGCGCCGTAACAAAACCGGCGAGTGATGTAATTTCTCTCAGGCTCCGTAGTCTATTGGTGCATCAGTCCTCCAATGCTGCGGAGTTGTCATGCTTATCAAGTTACCTAAGACGTCCGACTGTAAAGAGTCGGACGTTACGCCTGAATCCATCTACTTATCTCGCCGTGCAGTACTAGGCAGCTCGCTTGCAGGCTTGGCTGTGAGCGCACTCCCACGTTGGGCGAACGCCAATGACGCATCGCGCTATGCCGATGTCGACCCGGGTAAAGCTCCTGCCTGGTTTGCAGATAAGCTCGCGCAGGCTAAGTGGCAGGCGGTTACAGTCGAGGGGGAGGCGATAACCCCATTTAAGGATGCCACTCATTACAACAATTTCTATGAGTTCGGTACGGATAAAGGCGATCCAGCACAAAACGCGGGGGCTTTGAAAACCGAGCCTTGGACAGTTGTGGTGGATGGAGAGGTGGGTAAGCCTGGGCGTTATGCGCTCGAGGACTTCATGAAGCCTTATCAGTTGGAGGAGCGGATTTATCGTTTGCGCTGTGTTGAGGCGTGGTCGATGGTCATCCCGTGGATGGGGTTTCCGATATCAGCTTTGCTCAAACAAGTTGAGCCTACGTCGAAAGCTAAATTCATACGCTTTGAAACACTGCAGGATCCGAAGGTAATGCCGGGACAGCGCTCTGGCTTCGCATTGATTGATTGGCCCTACGTAGAGGGGCTTCGCCTAGATGAGGCAATGAACCCTTTAGCAATTTTGGCCGTGGGGATGTATGGCCGTGAGCTGCCCAATCAAAATGGTGCTCCCCTGCGTTTGGTTGTGCCATGGAAGTATGGTTTCAAGAGCGTGAAGTCGATTGTGCGAATCAGTCTGGTCGAGGATCAGCCGAAAACCACATGGCAAAGTATTGCGGCTAATGAGTACGGCTTTTATGCCAACGTGAATCCGCAGGTTGACCATCCGCGCTGGACCCAGGCGCGGGAGCGGCGTCTGCCGAGCAGCTTGTTTAGCCCCAATGTTCGGGATACGCAGATGTTTAATGGCTATGCAGATGAAGTCGCTTCTTTATATACCGGCTTGGATCTGCGGAAAAATTACTGATGAAATTTCCACTGTGGCGTCTCGCCGTATTTGTGGCGGCAGCGATCTGGCCACTGTATTGGCTCTATGAGGCGTGGAGCTTTGCCTTGGGGCCTGATCCTGGAAAGGTTTTGGTCGATCGTCTGGGTCTCGGAACCCTGATCTTACTATTGATAACGTTGTGCATGACGCCATTGCAAAAGCTGACTGGTTGGTCGGGGTGGATCGTTGTGCGTCGGCAGATTGGGTTGTGGTGTTTTGCTTACGTGATGATGCACCTGTGCGCCTACTTGTTCTTTGTCCTTGGGCTTGACTGGTCCCAGTTGGGTGTAGAACTGAGTAAGCGGCCTTACATTATTGTTGGCAGCTTAGGGGCTCTATGTTTATTGGCGCTGGCAGTGACATCCAACCGTTTCAGTCAGAGGCGAATGGGCGCTAGTTGGAAGAAGCTGCACCGTTTGGTTTACGTGGTTGTGGGGTTGGGGTTGCTGCATATGCTTTGGATTGTGCGTGCTGACCTTAAAGAGTGGTCGGTGTATGCGGTTATAGGGGGGGGGCTATTACTCATGCGGATACCTGCTGTTATGCGGCGAATCCCACGGCTTTATAAGAAGAAGTCAGTGTCGGCCATTTAAATAGGAATAAAGACTTGACTCAGATTTCTAACGGCCTATAATTCGCCCCACTTCCGGCGCAGTCGAAACGGAAAACTCCTTGAATATCAATGAGTTGGATGTGTTTTGACGGTGCTAGCTTCAAATCATCGAAGCAGGAAATGAGGTGTTGACAGCAGCGTGTAACGCTGTAGAATTCGCCTCCCGCTAA
>NZ_LLWH01000025.1 GCF_001411475.1 Pseudomonas endophytica
AGCAACAAGAGCAAGCGGCTTGAACATGGTGCGGTTCCTTGTGGAGGGAGAAGCATGACTCATTGAGTGGGCGTGCTTTGGCGCCAGGCTTGGGAGCGGCGCAGCACGCCGCGTGAAGCCCAAGCCAAGAGCAGGGACACGCCCGCCGAGGTGAACAGAATCAGGGTCGACATGGCGGCCGCGCCGCCCACGTTGCCGGCGTCGTCCATGTTCAATACAGCCACCGCGGCGAGAATCGTGTCGGGGCTGTACAGAAAGATCGCCGCCGACACCGTGGTCATCGCCGAGACGAACAGGTAACGCACGATGTCCAGCAGCGCAGGCAGGCAAATCGGCAGGGTGACGCGCCAGTAGTGGCGATACAGCGGCGCTTTGAGTGACAACGCGGCCGCCTCGAACTCGCTGTCGAGCTGGCGCAGCGCGGTGGTGGCGGTCATGTGTGCAGTGGTCAAATAATGCGCGATGGTGCACACCACCAGCAGGGTCATGGTTCCGTAGAACACATGCAGCGGGTTGCCCGGCAGATTGAAGAAAAACACGTAGCCCAACCCCAGCACCAAACCCGGCACCGCCATGGGAATGAAACAGAGCATGCGCAGGGCCAGATTCAAGCGTTGTTGAGCGTTGGTTTTTTCCATCAGGTACGCGCCGGTGAAGATCAGCACGCTGCCGATTAACGCGGTACACAAGGCCATGCTCACGCTGTTGCGATAGGCCAGCCAACCGCCGCCCGCCGTGTCGTTGAACTGATAGTGGTTGAGCGACAACGATAAGTTGTAAGGCCAAAATTTGACCAGCGATGAGTACACCGCCATCCCGAACACCATCAACAAGACGGCGCAGATCAGCAGCACGATGGCCAAATAGCAGCGATCACGCCCTTTGCAGGGCAACGGTTTAAACACTTGGGCGCGACCGCTCAAGGTGTCGCCATGCTGGCGACGCAGCCACGCATCGACCGCAAAACTGAGTAGAGCGGGCAGCAGCAAGACCATGCCGATCAAGGCGCCACGTCCGAACTGTTGTTGCCCGACCACCGCTTTGTAAGCTTCCAGCGCCAGCACTTGGTAGTCGCCGCCCACCACCACAGGCACCCCGAAATCGGTGATGGTCAGGGTGAACACCAGACAGAACGCGGCGAACAACGCTTGGCGCGTGCCCGGCCAAGTGATGCTGCGAAACGCTCTAAAGGGCCCCGCGCCCATGCTTGAGGCGGCGTCAAACAGCCGAGCGTCGGCCATCGACAAGGCTGAAAGCAGAATCATCAGCGCGTGAGGGAAGGTGTAAATCGCCTCGCCAAGCACAATGCCCCAGAAGCCGTAGATGTTGTCTGCAATCAGCCCACGCAATAGCCCCTGGTTGCCGAACAGGTAAACCAACGCAATACCCCGCTCAGCGACACTTTGAGGCTGTTGCCCACCAGCCAATGAAAGTTAGTGCTGGTGACCAGCTCTCGGGCCGCGACCCATCCGCCGCCTTGCCCGTCTTGCGCACTGAAGCCGCGCCAGAAGATCGCCAGCAACGGCATCAGCACCGCAACGCCGAGTAATAACAGCAACAGCAGTTTGCCGCCGACGATAAAGAGCCTGTCACCCAGCTCGGCCCGTGAGGCGCTGCGGCCCAGTTTGTCGGACAGCGGCAGGGTCATGTGCGCGGCCATGTTAAGCAAACACCTGCAAGCTGCTCGGCGGCAAGGCGACGAAGATGTCTTGCGCACCAAGGCGCGGCAGGTCTTGGCTGCCAACTTCGGCGGTGAGCGGGTGCCCCGGCAAGTGGTTAAGTTCAAAGCGCATGCGGCAGCGATTGCCGAGGAAGGTGATGTCACACACACGGGCCGGGAACAGGTTTTCTTGGTGCAACACCGGGTTCACGCTGATTGCTTCGGGCCGACAAAACAGTCGCCCGGACTCAGCGCGTCCCGCATCCGCAGCCAAACGCATGTTGATACCGCCAACCTGGGCGTAGTGGCCGCTGTAATGCTCATACGGCAGCCAATTACCTTGCCCGACAAACTCAGCAACAAACGGCGTGGCGGGAGTGTTGTAGATGTCTTGCGGGGTAGCGTACTGCTCGACCTTGCCGTTGTTCATCACGGCGATGCGGTCGGCCATCAGCATGGCTTCGTCTTGGTTGTGGGTCACCATCAAGGTGGTGATCCCTAGGCTGCGTTGCAGTTGGCGCAACTCGGTACACAAATGTTCGCGCACGCGGGCATCCAATGCTGACATCGGCTCGTCGAGCAACAGCAGCGACGGCGCAGGTGCCAAAGCGCGGGCCAGCGCCACCCGTTGTTGCTGGCCGCCGGAAAGTTGGCCCGGGAATTTCTTTTCGCTGCCGGTTAAACCCACCAGTGCCAGCATCTCGGTAACGCGCTTGCGAGCCTCAGCACGCTGACTGCCCGCCAGACCGTAGGCGATATTGGCTTCAACGGTGAGATTGGGGAACAGCGCGTAAGACTGAAACAGAATCCCGTAGTCACGTGCCTGCGGGGCGAGGTCAGACACATCGCGAGAGCCGAGGTACAACATGCCGCTGTCTTGGCGCTCAAGCCCAGCGATGCAGCGCAGCAAGGTGGTTTTGCCACACCCAGAAGGCCCGAGCAGGCACACCAGTTCACCTGCTGCCACGTCCAGCGAGACACTGTCTAACGCCGTAAAAGCGCCGAAGCGCTTACTCACAGCGCGCACCTTCATGGGCACGCCGGGTGGGGACAAAGCCGTTTCGTTCGAGCGGTTCATGGATGCACCTCATCAAGCAGATGAGGTCATCCTAAAGAGGCTATGCGTACACGATGTGGCAGTAAGGCAAAAACTGCCGATAGACGTATTGGTGGATTTTGGGTGTTGGATTTGTAGGAGGGGCCGGCCCGTCTTCGACGCCGCGCTGTCGCGCAGCAAACGGGCTAAGTCTGCAGTCGCTGACGAGGCACAAAGGCTGCGATCAACTGCTGGCAGTCGTAACACCATCGCGCACGGTGTTTGGGTGCATCTCTATTTTTGTAGGAGCTGGCGCAGCCTGCGATCTTTTGATCTTCTACCGCAACATCAAAAGATCGCAGCCTGCGGCAGCTCCTACGCGGGATATTTGTCTGCCAACACACCCTGTGGTGTCTTTTTAAATCAAAAACTGACTTCATGTTTGATAAGAGCGAGCGTATTAAGCCGGGGCCATTTCTTGTGCTAGGCCCAAAAAAGCCGCAGGTAAACGGGCTGACTTGCGCTCTTTAAGGCAATACACATACTCGGCGATCAACGGCGCACCTTCCAGCGTCAGCACTCGCAGTTGCGGGTCGTGGGGGACTTCCTGACGGGCAATGATGCTGATGCCAATATTGCGCAGTACCGCTTCGCGTATCGACTCGCGGCTGCCAATTTCCAACAGCGGGCCGAACCCAACCCCAGCGCCTTCAAGCAGCTCTTCGGTCAGTTTGCGGGTGGTCGAGCCTTGCTCGCGCATGAGCAAGCAGTGCCCGGCCAACGCCCTTAACGGAACGTGATCAGACGCGGCCAGCGGGTGATTACGGTGCACTGCGACGACCAGCGGGTCAGTCCCCAGTACCCGACGAATCAGCCGTGGGTCTTCGACTAATTGCGACGAGGCGGCGATGTCGACACGGTATTCGTCTAAGGCTTCGAGCACTTGTTGCGAATTACCAATGTCCACCGACACCACGATGTGCGGCAAACGCTCGCGCAAGGTTTTGACTAGGTCGAGGATGTAATACGGCGCGGTCGCCGCGATGCGTAACGTGCCGGTGCCTTGGCCGCTGTTGCGCAAAAAGAACTCAATGTCAGCCTCTTGTTGCAACAGCGTTTTGACCATCGGCAGCAAACGCACGCCCTCATCGCTGAGGGTTAGGCGCCGCCCACCACGGTAAAACAGCTCCACGCCGTATTGGCTTTCGAGCTGGCGAATCTGGGTGGTCACGGTCGGCTGGCTCAAGCCCAGTTTTTTGGCAGCCTGAGTGATGCTGCCCAACTGGGCCACCCGGTAAAACGCTTTCAGCTCAGCACTCAGCACGACGGCCTCTCTTGATTTATTTGCGTACCAGACGCAACCCGTTAAAGACCACTAACAAGCTCACGCCCATGTCAGCAAAGACGGCCATCCACATAGTGGCCAAGCCCATGAAGGTGACCACAAGGAAGATCGCTTTAATGACCAACGCCAACGCAATGTTCTGTTTTAAGATTCTGGAGGTATCACGTGACAAGCGAATGAAGGCAGGGATTTTGCGCAGATCGTCGTCCATCAGGGCGACATCAGCCGTTTCAATCGCGGTATCCGTACCGGCCGCCGCCATCGCAAAACCAATCTCGGCACGCGCCAGTGCCGGCGCGTCGTTGATGCCATCACCGACCATGCCCACGTGATGGCCCTGTGCATAAAGTGCTTCAATCGCCTTGAGCTTGTCATCGGGTAGCAAGTTGCCCTGGGCTTGGTCGATTCCAACTTGGGCGGCAATTGCGCTGGCGGTGTGCGGGTTGTCGCCGGTCAACATCAGGGTTTTGACCCCCAGTGCGTGCAGCTCACGAATCGCTTCGCGGCTGGTTTCCTTAACCGTATCGGCCACCGCAAACAGGGCCATCGGGCCTGCGTTGTCGATCAGCAAAATCACGGTTTTACCCTGCTCTTCCAGCGCGAAGAGCTTTGCTTCGAGTTCGGCTGAGCACAGGCCCAACTCTTCTATCAGGCGATGGTTGCCCAAGTGGTAGACCTTGCCGTCGATTTCGCCGCGCACACCACGGCCAGCAAGTGCACTGAAGTTATCCACAGCGTACAGCGACAGATTTTTATCCACAGCAGCATTGGCGACGGCCAGAGAAACCGGGTGGTCAGAACGCGAGGCCAAGCTGGCGGCCAGCAACTGCGCACTGTCGGTGTGCAGCGGATCAAGCGGCACGTAGTCAGTCTGCACCGGCTTGCCGTGAGTGAGGGTGCCGGTTTTATCGAGCGCCACATAGTCCAGCTTATGGCCACTTTCGAGGTACACCCCGCCTTTGACCAAAATGCCTTTGCGCGCCGCGGCCGCCAAGCCGCTGACGATGGTCACCGGCGTCGAAATCACCAGCGCACACGGGCACGCCACCACCAGCAATACCAGCGCACGGTAGATCCAATCGAACCACACACCGCCCATCAGCAGCGGCGGGATAACCGCCACCGCCAGCGCGAAAAGGAACACCACAGGGGTGTAAATCTTGGCGAAACTGTCAACAAAGCGTTGGGTCGGGGCACGGGCGCCCTGGGCTTGTTCGACGGCCAAAATGATGCGTGCCAACGTCGAGTTATTGGCCGCCGCCGTGACCCGGTATTCCAGTGAGCCGGCCTGGTTGATGGTCCCGGCGAAGACTTTGTCACCGATGGTTTTTTCGACCGGTAGGCTTTCGCCGGTGATCGGAGCTTGATCAATGCTTGAGTTGCCCGCCAGCACTTCGCCGTCCAGACCAATGCGCTCGCCCGGTTTAACCCGCACGATAGCCCCCAGTTCGACGTCTTTGACTTCACGTTCCAGCCAAGTGCCGTCTGGTTGTTGCACGGTGGCGGTGTCCGGGGCCATTTGCATTAGGCCGCTGATTGCATTGCGCGCACGGTCCAAGGATTTGACTTCGATCAGTTCGGCCACGGTAAACAGGAACATCACCATCGCCGCTTCTGGCCATTGGCCAATCAGCACCGCACCTGTGACGGCAATGCTCATGAGGGCGTTGATGTTCAGGTTGAGGTTTTTCAGGGCAATCCAG
The DNA here is from genome assembly GCF_001411475.1 of Pseudomonas endophytica. Taxonomy (GTDB): domain Bacteria; phylum Pseudomonadota; class Gammaproteobacteria; order Pseudomonadales; family Pseudomonadaceae; genus Aquipseudomonas; species Aquipseudomonas endophytica. The sequence goes on from NZ_LLWH01000025.1 coordinate 5,745, forward strand.
CCCTTTTTGTAGGTGGTCAGGCCGCCGCTGAAAATCGACAGCAATGCCAACAGCGCAATCACCCACGTGGGCGCCGCGTCAGTGAAGTGCAGCACTTCAGCGGCCAATGCGCCGACACCCGCGACCGCCAGTGGCCACCAATGCTTCTTGGCAACGGGCGCTGGGGCCGTGTCTGTACCGGGTTCTAATGGTTCAGCCTGCATGCCGAGGGATTTAATCGCCGCCACAATCGGCTCCGTCGACGCGAGGTCGTGGGTCACGCCCAGCACCCGATTGATTAAATTGAACTCCAACTGCTGCACGCCGGCTAACTTGCCCAGTTTATTTTGGATCAAGGTTTGCTCGGTCGGGCAGTCCATGGCCTCAATGCGAAAACTGCTCAGGCGAGCGCCCGCTGTCGGCGCGGCGCTCAACTTGATCACGCTGGGCGCAACGTTGCTTGAACAGCAACTGTGGGCATGGCTGGCGTGGTCATGCGTGTCTTCATGCTCGTGGTCATGGTCATGACCTGCATGGGCTTTGTGCGAAGTGTGAATGGAGTCGCTCATCAGGATGCGTCCAGAAAGGTGCCTGTTGCCAAGTAAAGACCCTGTAGCCACTATAGGGTCAAGCAGCCTTTGAGAGATCAACACAATGAAAATTGGTGAACTGGCGAAATTGACCGATTGTCAGGTCGAAACCATCCGTTATTACGAGCGTGAAGGCTTGCTGCCGGAACCGGCGCGCAGCGAGGGTAATTACCGTCTGTATACCCAAACCCATGTGGAGCGGCTAACGTTTATCCGCAATTGCCGCAGTTTGGACATGACCCTCGAAGAAATCCGCAGCCTGCTCAATCTACGGGACAGCCCGCAGGACCAGTGCCAAAGCGTAAACGCGCTGATCGACGAACACATCCACCACGTGAAAGCGCGCATCGATGGCTTGTTGGCCTTACAGACACAACTGCTCGACCTGCGCCAACGCTGTGGCGAAGGGCCAGAGATGGATCAATGCGGGATTTTGCAGCGTCTGGAAGTCAGCGGTTCAGTGGCTGCGCCAGAAGGCGAACCGAGCCACGTGGGCAGAAGCCACGGGCATTGATGCTCAACCCGTAGGAACTGCCGAAGGCTGCGATCTTTTGATCTTTAACATCACAAAATCGCAGCCTTCGGCAGCGCCTATGGAGTGGAGTGTTACACCGCCATCGGCGCGTGGTGCTGGTAACCTTAGAGGCTGTTGACTGTTTGTAGAGGTCAAATCACGTCGAATTCTACGTACTTGCTTCTGCCAGCGGACCATCTCAGATTCGGGCTCATATTGGCCCCGAGAGAAATAAAGTACTGCACTAGAACGCGCTTGTTCACATGACTCTGATAGACAACCGCGGGAATAACGAACTCCATTGCTTTGTTTGGATTAACAGTCATGTGGCGCTGAGCGTCGATCCGAATATTAGACTCATCAACCCAGAAGATCTCCAGCGCGTTATATCGGTGCATGTTTGTAATTGGCTCAATAATTACTTTAATACCACTCGGGTGATCCTTCGTATTCAAAACACCCTTTTTCACAGCCGGAATCTTTAGAACTGGTTTAGGCCCCATCGACGGTGCGACATACACAGGCTTTTTAGGCGAAACATTAGCCCCCCCCGCTTCTGGCATATGAATATAGCCAACTTCGGATTTCTTCCCTACAAATTTAACGGCCTCGGTGTCGGGCAGGGTGATCAACACAGCCGCATTTTTGCTCTCAATAGGCACAGGGTCCGATTGGAACTCATAAAAATCCTCAGCCGAAAGTACAGTCCAGATCGCTCGAACTGTGTCGCCAACAGCAATCTCTTGCGCCCTAGGATCTATAATTATCGTTATTGCGTTTGTAAAAGGACTGTTCCCGATCATTTCGTACGGGATGACTGCTCCCTCAGGGGCAGTGACACCAAAAGAAAAATATTTATCATCAAAGCGGTAAGCGATCCCTGGAGAATAGAGCCCCGCTTTAACACTTTTATCGTTTGTCGGGCCTTTGAGATTTATATCTATGCCAACATTTTCGCTTGGCCAGAAACCTTCAGTTTTCAATTCATCTTTACGCATCATGACAGGCTCTCCAGTTGCATAGCAGAAGAGCTAGATGAACATGCGTCTGCATTCACAACAACTGTCATAAATAACAGTTGAATAGACTCTTTCGGTATAGACCTAAGAACCTATTAAACACCGCGTACAACGCGAGGGTTGGACGCGGCGCGGGATAGAGGTGGAGGTGGAGGTGGAGGTTAAACCGCCATGGGCGCGGTCATGGGGGCGTGGTGCTGGTAGCCTTCGAGGCTGAAGTCGCTCGGCTCGATCAGCTCCAACCACTCCGGCTGATAAACGCCGGTTTTGGCGAACTCCGGTACACGGTCCGAAATCACCAGTTTGGGCATCGGGAACGGCTCGCGGGTCAGTTGCTCATTGAGCATGTCCAAGTGGTTTTCATACACGTGGGCGTCGCCAATGAAGTAGGTGAACCAGCGCGGCGTATAGCCGGTCAGGCGGCCGATCAGGCTCAGCAGCGCAGCGCCTTCGGTCAGGTTGAACGGCGTGCCCAGACCCAAGTCGTTGGAGCGAATGTAGAGGGTCAGAGAGATTTCCTTAGTCTCGACATTCGGGTGGAACTGGTACAGCAAGTGGCACGGCGGCAGGGCCATTTCGTCGAGTTGGGCGCAGTTCCAGCCGTGGAACAAAATACGCCGGCTGCCCGGATCGTTGATGATGGTGTCTACGCACTGGCGTACTTGGTCGATGGCTTTGTACAGCACCACGTAGGCTTGGCCGTCTTCTTCACCTTCGGCAATCTGGCGATAGCCTTGGCTCAGGCACAACTCGATGGCGGCTTGGTTGCTGCGCGCCACTTGTTTGTACGCGGGCCACTTGCGCCATTGAACGCCGTAGATTTCGCCGAGGTCATCTTCGCCCTGACGGAACGGGTTAGCCAGCCACTGCGCGTTTTCGTTGGCGTTCTGATCCCAGACCTTGCAACCCAAGGCGCGGAAGTCCGCTGCGCTGTTGACTGGGCGCAAAAAGCCGCACATCTCGCCAATCGCCGACTTGAACGCCATGCGGCGTGTGGTGATGGCCGGGAAGCCTTCTTTGAGGTCGTAGCGCAACATCGCGCCGGGTAGGCTGATGGTCTTTACGCCGGTGCGGTTGGCTTGCAAGGTGCCGTGTTTAATGACATTGGCAACGAGGTCAAGATATTGCTTCATGGTTTTCCTAACGTTTGAATGCAGGGCCAGGGTGCGCCCTGCGATTCGAATTTAATGCGCAGCCTTTTGAGCCGCCGGGTCGCGGTTGTAAGCCAGCCAGATCAGGAACAGGCCGCCGGCAATCATCGGCAGGCACAGGATTTGCCCCATCGTGACCCAACCAAATGCCAGGTAACCGAGCTGTGCATCCGGCACCCGGACGAATTCGACGATAAAGCGGAAGATCCCGTAGAACAGGGCGAACATCCCGGAAACCGCCATGGTCGGACGCGGCTTGCGCGAGTACAGCCACAGCACCAAGAACAGTGCCACACCTTCGAGCGCGAACTGGTAAAGCTGCGACGGATGGCGCGCCAGTTGCTGTGGGTCGGTGGGGAAGATCATCGCCCACGGTACGTCGCTGGCCTTGCCCCACAACTCGCCGTTGATGAAGTTACCAATACGCCCTGCCCCCAGACCAATCGGCACCACGGGGGCGATGAAGTCCAGGATTTGGAAGAACGACTTGCCGTTGCGCTTGCCGAACCACCACGTCGCCAGCATTACGCCGATCAAGCCGCCGTGGAACGCCATGCCGCCTTTCCACACCTCGAAAATCAGCAGCGGGTTAGCGATGTAGGCGCTCAGGTCATAGAACAGCACGTAACCCAAGCGGCCGCCGACAATCACGCCCATGGCCACCCAAAACACCAAATCCGAGAGCTTCTCTTTATTCCAAGTCGGGTCGAAACGGTTGAGGCGTCGCGACAAAATCAACCACGCGGCGCCAATGCCGATCAGGTACATCAACCCGTACCAATGGATTTTCAGCGGTCCGATAGCCAACGCCACCGGGTCAATCTGCGGATAAGGCAGCATTGCGACTCCTTGTTAGATCAAGAAACTCAAACCGACACAGAACAACAGTGCGGCAAATAGCCTTTTCAGCAGGCGCGGCGACAATTTGTGAGCCAAACGCGCACCAAAACGGGCAAAAAACATGCTGGTCAGGGCGATCCCGATCAGCGCAGGTAGGTAGACAAAGCCGAGACTATGCGCAGGCAAGTCTGGGTTTTTCCAGCCAATCAACATGAAACTAAATGCACCTGCTAGGGCGATGGGCAGCCCGCAGGCCGACGAGGTGGCAACCGCTTGCTGCATCGACACGCTGCGCCAAGTCAAAAACGGCACCGTCAGCGAGCCGCCACCGATTCCGAAAATCGCCGAAGCCCAGCCAATCACACTGCCCGCCAAGGTCAGACCCACCTTGCCCGGCACCGTTCGGCTGGCTTTGGGCTTTAGATCCAAGGCCATTTGCAGGGCGATAATCAGCGCAAACACGCCAATGATTTTTTGCAAGTGCGGGCCTGAAATCATTTCAGCGGTCAGCGCACCAATACCGGCTCCGATCAGAATGCCCACACTCATCCAGGCAAACAGTCGCCACAGCACCGCGCCTTTGCGGTTGTGCTCAATGATCGAGTTAATCGAGGTAAAAATAATCGTCGCCAACGAGGTGCCAACGGCTAAATGAGTCAGCACATCATGACTGAACCCCTGCAAGGTGAAGCTGAACACCAGTACCGGCACGATGATCAGCCCACCGCCCACCCCGAACAGCCCGGCCAGCACACCCGCGAAGCCTCCCAGTACCAGATAGAGCAGAAATTCCATAACGCCCCCTATTTTGGACCCGCATGGTAACGGAGCAAGGGCTCGGGCTCCACTGCATGGCGTAACACGCCGAGGCAATCTATAAGTACAGTGATTAAAAAAACGTTAAGGACTGCCCATGTGCCTGATTGTCTTCGCTTGGCGCCCTGGCCACGCACAGCCTTTGGTCGTTGCGGCCAACCGTGATGAATTCTATGCGCGCCCCAGTAAACCGTTGGCCCAATGGCCTGAAGCGCCGCAGGTCGTTGCTGGCCGCGACGTACAGGCAGGCGGCACTTGGCTGGGCGTAGGGGCTGATGGCCGCTTTGCTGCGCTGACCAATATTCGCGAGCCGCATCAAGCCCCAGCGCGGCATTCGCGAGGCGAGCTGGTGGCTGGCTTTTTAAGCTCAAACACCTCAATCGGGGATTATTTCGCCGATGTTGGCCGCCGAATCTCAGACTATGCCGGGTTTAATCTATTGCTGGGCGACCGCGAACAGCTCTGGCATTTCAACGCCAAAGAACTGGCCCCGCAGCCGTTGAGTGCGGGTATTTATGGGTTGTCGAATGCCGGGCTGGATACGCCGTGGCCCAAACTGCTCAAAGCTAAGGCAGCGCTGAGTGAGGTGCTGCATGACCCTCAGCCGCAAGCCTTGCTGGCACTGCTTAAAGACCCGCACACCGCCCCCCTCAGTGAACTGCCGGACACTGGCGTCGGGCAAGCCACCGAAAGCTTGTTGTCGAGTGTATTTATCGCTAGCCGCACTTACGGCACACGCGCCAGTACCGCGCTGATCGTCAACGCGAATGGTTCAAGGGTGATGGTAGAACACAGCTTTGGCCCGCTGGGTGGGCACTTGGGCGAGGTGTGGTTGAACAATTAACCTGTAGGCTGCGATCTTTTGATGTTGCAGTAGAAGATCAAAAGATCGCAGGCTGCGCCAGCTCCTACGAAAAGCAGGTCTGTGCGCTTAAGGGGTAAATCAACAGCTCCTACAGAGAGGGTTCTCTGGCGCTCAATACGGTTTGATCGCCGCCGGGTTCATCATGCGCGTAAGGCCCAGGTTTTTCAGGGC
>NZ_LLWH01000026.1 GCF_001411475.1 Pseudomonas endophytica
ACAGAGATGCATCCAAACACCGTGCGCGATGGTGTTTCGGCAACTACAGACTTAGCACGTTTGCTGCGCGACAGCGCGGCGTCTGGACGACAGGGAATCTCCTACGCAAAGCAGAAGCAGCGCCTACGTTTGATTTCAGCCCCAGCGTTACTTGCCTTCTACCAGCCCTGGTAATTGGGCAACCATCTTTTGCGTGTTGAACGGTGCGCGGATAAAACCACGCTGAGTGCCGTCCGGCCCGATCAAGGCCAGATTACCGCTGTGATCAACGGTGTAATTCGGCTTGCGGGTATCGGCTGGGATAAACGGAATGCTCACGGCGTTCGACAGAGTTTGCAGTTCCTCGATTGATCTCGGTGTCAGCCCAACAAATTGCGGGTCGAAGTAGCTCAGGTATTTTTTAAGCTGCTTAGGGGTATCCCGGTTTGGGTCGACGCTGACCAGCACCACTTGCAGGTTGTCTTGAGCTTCTTTAGGCAGTTCACTTTTGATCTGACGCAGCTGAGAGAGGGTCGTAGGGCAAATGTCCGGGCAGTAGGTGTAACCGAAAAACAGCAGGCTCCACTGACCTTTCAACTCGTTGATAAGCACCGGTTCAGCGTTTTGGTTGGTCAAGGTAATGGCGGGAAGCTGGCGACTTTGCGGCAGTAAAATAATCCCGGCCTCTGACCTTGCAGCACTGTTGCCCTGATTGGGTTTCGTCATCAGGTTGTTAAACGCCAAGCCCATGGCCAGTGCAATCAGCGCGACCAGAATAAAGACGTTTCTTTGGGATTTAGTCATAGGTTCATCACTAGGTGGTGGATAAGCAACGCTAATGAGGCAGCGTACGTGAAGCGCTAGAGCGCGGCGTGCGGCACAGTGCCACGGTCCAATACTGATCGGTTACTATGCGCGCACATCAGAACCTGCCCCCGCGACAAATGGCACTCACTCCCTAAATACAAAATGATCGACAATACGCCCCTGAAAAAAGGCTCATCTTTGCACCGAGTTCTTTTTAAAGCTCTTCCTTGATTCAGCGCCACCCCTGGAATTCCGATGAACACCGCCAACATTCGCGCGCAGATCTCGCGTGCCCAAGCACTTGATGCCAATAGTGGCCTGCTCGCCAAGCACTTGGCTACCCAGCTTCCTCACCTTCATACCGCGATTCAATTGCCTGAGCTCGACTCAACCGCAGTGATGACCCGTTTTGTCTGCGCCTACATCGACCAAGTACCGGATTTGCTCGATGCCGCCCATGCGGTGGCACGTGAAGCCGGTATCGAATCACAAATTGACCCCGTGTTGAAAATTGCCGAGCAGTTTTTTACTCAGCCGCTTTCATTGCTCCAAGGTCACGAAGGGCTTGAGGGGTTGCTGGATGAGGCTTATCTAGCGCATCGCTTGGTCGAAGAGATCAATGACCTTTACATCAACCTTTTTTATCAGCCGCTGATTCCGTTGGACATGACCGTCGCCAATCTGATTGCCCACCAACTGATAGGCGAAGACTTTGCCAACCAGCTCGACGAGGCCGTGCATCACGCCGTCGACAATCTGCTCAATGAAGATAGTTTTGCGCTGGAGTCCGTTGAAGCCTACCGCGAAAAACTGACCAGCCCGCAGACGGGAGCCGCGTGGAAACGCGGGCCGTGCCTGTCCAAGCAATTGGGTGTCGAGCTGTCGTTGTAACAGACGTCACTCTGTAGGCGCTGGCTGCGATCTTTTGTGTGTAACGATCAAAAGATCGCGAGCAAGCTCGTTCCTACAGCCGCCGCGTTAAAACCGTGCTTTGGGTGTCGCACTTGGTATGGGGTTGGTCCCGTCCAGTGGTCGGAAGAGGCCGGTGTCTGCGTCGTACGCTTTGATCGCGCTGGTTTCGATGTCGTAGACCCAGCCATGAATGAACAAATGGCCGCTGGCCATGCGTGACGCCACTGACGGGTGAGTACGTAAATGTTGCAACTGAGCGATCACGTTCTCTTCTGTCAGCACGTGCATGCTTTCGGCTTCAGTGGCGCAGTTACAGTTGTCATGCACCATGGTTTTGGCCACTTCAACGTGCTGTAGCCAAGCCTTTACCGTGGGCATCTTTTTTAGGGTGCCGGGGTTGAGGACGGCGCGCATCGCTCCACAATCCGAATGCCCACAAATAATGATGTGCTGCACACCCAGCGCCAGCACTGCGTACTCAATGGCGGTTGAAACGCCGCCGTTCATCTGGCCGTAAGGCGGGACGACGTTGCCGACGTTACGTGTCACAAACAGATCGCCCGGCGCGCTTTGGGTAATCAGCTCTGGGACAATGCGCGAGTCGGCGCACGCAATAAACATCGCCCGTGGGCTTTGCGCCGTCGCGAGTTTTTTGAAGAAAGCTTCTTGTTCAGGAAAGATTTCGTTATGGAAGTGTAAAAACCCATCAACGATATGATGCAACGCCGCATCGGCGCTTTCGGCGGGCGAAGGGTTGGCGGGAGAGGCAGTAGGTTGTGGTTTCTGCTTGTCGCTCATATAAATCCCCTAGGCAAAGTGGCACCGGATATTACCTGAACAATAAACGCTGTAGGAGTGAGCTTGGTCGCGATCTTCTAAGCGTTCACACCTATAAAGCGTGTTTCTCCAACAATGCCAGCGCCTCGGCGGCCTCGGCCAGCTCAAGCTCGCTGAACACTTGAACCCCGGCTGCACTGAGCAAGGCGGCGGTTACGCCTTGGCCTGCAACCTTGGTCCCGCTGAAACGGCCATCGTAGGTCAGGCGATTACCGCACGAAGGGCTATTGGCTTTAAGGATCGCTAGGCCAATGCCATGCTGCCTCACCAGCGCCAGCGCCTGATGGGCGCCGCTTATAAAGGCTTCGGTGACATCTTCACCGCCGGTGGTCATGACGGCGGCGCGGCCATTGAGCACCTCCGTGCCTTGCCCGCCAGGGATTTCAGCCGCCGCACGCGGCGTGGGCAAGCCGCCAGCCACTTCTGGGCACAGTGCAATGACTCGGCCTTCGCTTAGCCATTGGGTCAATAGGTCATACGGGCCGCTGGCGCCGCCGTCATAGCGCACGCGATGGCCCAATAGACAACGACTGACCAGCACTTTGCTGCTCATAACACCACCTCAGTGGCACGGCGCCGAAACCAGCCGGTCAGCGACAGGCGGTTGCGTGTGGCGGGCTTCACTTCATGGGGGATTTCGCCCGAGAGAAAGACCACTAAGCAGCCGCCCGTTGGCAGCACGTCATAGTCGACATTGCCGTCAAGGTACATGCGTAAGTGCCCGCCATGTTCAGGCAGCCACGCCTGATTGAGGTAGAGCACAGCTGACACCATACGGCGATCGTCATCACGAAAGCGGTCTAGGTGCCGTAGGTAAAACGCACCGGGCGGATAGAGCGCGAAGTGACTTTCAAAGTCTTCCAGACCCAAAAAAAGCCTGCGATTCATGGCGATTCGCAGGCTTTCCATTAACCCTAAATAGCTGTCGCAGGCTGGAGTCTCTCCCGGCTCCAGCCATTGAATATGATCGCCGCGAATACCCTCGCGAATCTCATGCGTGGGACCACGGCCTACGGCCGCCGGGGTCAATTCGCCCTCAAGCGATCGTTTATGGCACTCAGCCGCCAGTTCGAGGGTCAAAGCCTCGGGCAGGAAAATATTTTGCTGTGACCATCCCTGCGCGTACAGGTCGTCAACGATGCGTAGCAACAGCGGGTGATCAGAGGGTATTTGCATGGCGCGCATAATATCGACACGCCCGAAAATCTGACAGCTCCGTCTAGCTGACCAAGCAGAAATATTTCATCAGGTCATTTAAAGCCTTTGGGACGAGACGACTTCTCGACAAGTCCTAGGCTGGCCCCGGACAATAGCGCCTAGCTGACAGGAGTCCTTCATGCGCCGCTTGTTTTTACTGTTAATGATGTTTAGTTCGTTACCCGCATGGGCAGACCACCTCGATGATCTATTCACCGTTGCGGGCTGGCCCGAGCAACGTGCGCACTTCACTGATGCACTCACGGCTGCCCAAGAACGTTATCGCAACAATCTACCGCCTGCGGTGTATCAGGCGTTGGTCAACAACAGCAGCCAGCGCTTTGCCGCGCAGGCAATGGACCAGCGGGCCAAGGGGCAAATGCGTCAGCAATTACCGAACCCTGATCCGGCCCTGATATTTTTCCAGTCCGAGCTGGGGCGTAAAATCGTGGCCGCCGAACTGCTGGCCACTCGCCGTGATCAACTGGCCCAGCATGCCCAAGGTTTGCCGCGTATTGAGGCGAGTGCCACGCGTCAGTTGCTGATCAATCATTTATCCAACGCCTTGCCTGCGAGTGAAGCCGGGGCTGAGGTGACGCTGGCGATTGCCGGGGTAGCGGCTGACAGTTTGAGCGCCATGATCCCGGGGCTGCTGGGCGGCGCGCAGGTACAAAGCACGTTAAATGGTCAGCGCCAGCGGCTAGTTGAGCAAATCGCCGGTGAGCTGGATAACACGCTGCTGTATGTGTACCGCGACCTGTCGGACCCAGAGCTGGAAGAGTTTGTTACCTTCGCGGAATCGTCTGACGGTAAAACCTACTATGTGGCAGCGTTGGCTGCGATTCGGGCCGGGCTTGCTGTAGGGCAAAGCACCTCAAGCCTGGCCCAATAAAGGCGCTTTACACCAATACTTGCCGGGTGCTGGCAATGTACTCATGCACCAACTTCTCTGCACTTGGGTGAATCAGCTCTGCCGGGCGTCGGCCATTGGGGCAGGGTAGCGTCGGGGTGGTACCGAACAGGCGGCAAATCAACGGACGTTCGTCATACACAGTGCAGCCGTTAGGCCCAAGGTGCACACAGTTCAATTCGTTTAGAGCAGCCTCTTGCTCGGCTGGCGTCTTACGTGGCAAACGAGCCATTTCCTCAGATGACGTGGTCACCGGCCCACAGCAGTCATGGCAACCCGGCACGCATTCAAACGAAGGGATTTGCTGCCGGAGAAAGCGGATTTTATGACTGTTGCAACTCATCTAAAGCTTCCCGGGCGTTAAAAGGTCGCAGAGTCTGCCTGAAAAGCACTGGCCTAGACAGCACCGTACGGCTGGTCTTGCCCCCTCGGATTGGCACGGCTTATGCTCTGTAAAATTTTCCAAACATAAACAATCAGGATTACGCACATGAGCGCCCCCGTTCAGCGCAGCCAACATACCGCCTCCTATTACGCCGCCAGCAGCTTGCCGCAGCCTGACCATCCGGTGTTGCAAGGTGAGTTGGTGGCCGACGTGTGTGTGGTGGGTGGTGGCTTTTCGGGGCTGAACACCGCGCTGGAGTTGGCCGAGCGCGGTATGAGTGTTGTCTTGCTCGAAGCTCACAAGATCGGTTGGGGCGCCAGTGGGCGTAACGGTGGACAACTTATTCGCGGTGTTGGCCATGGGCTAGAGCAGTTCGAAGGCGTTGTCGGTAAAGACGGCGTGCGGCACATGAAGTTGATGGGGCTGGAAGCTGTGGAGATCGTTCGCCAGCGCGTCGAGCGTTTCAACATCGCTTGCGACCTGACCTGGGGTTACTGCGACCTAGCCAACAAACCCCGCGACCTTGAAGGGTTTGCCGAGGAGGCGCAAGAACTGCGTGATTTGGGTTACCGCCATGAAACCCGCCTGCTGCAAGCCAGCGAAGTGCGCACGGTGGTGGGCGCGGATCGTTATGTGGGCGGGCTTATCGACATGGGATCTGGGCATCTGCACCCGCTCAATCTTGCATTGGGCGAAGCAGCCGCTGCGGCTCAACTGGGCGTCAAGTTGTTTGAACATTCAGCGGTCACGCGCATTGATTACGGCCCCGAAGTGCGTGTGCACACAGCCCTTGGCACCGTTCGAGCCAAAACGTTGGTTCTGGGTTGCAACGCCTACCTTAAGGACTTGAACCCGCAGCTGAGTGGCAAAGTGCTGCCTGCGGGCAGCTACATCATCGCCACCGAGCCGTTGACCGAAGCTCAGGCCCACGCCTTGCTCCCACAAAACATGGCCGTGTGTGATCAGCGTGTGGCGCTGGATTACTACCGGCTTTCGGCGGATCGTCGTTTATTGTTTGGCGGCGCTTGCCACTACTCGGGCCGCGACCCGCAGGATATTGGCGCCTACATGCGGCCCAAGATGCTGGACGTTTTCCCGCATCTTAAAGAGGTGAAGATTGATTACCAGTGGGGCGGCATGATCGGTATTGGTGCCAACCGTTTGCCGCAGATTGGCCGTCTGCCAGACCAACCCAATGTGTATTACGCACAGGCTTATTCGGGGCATGGAGTGAATGCCACGCACTTGGCGGGTAAGTTGCTGGCAGAGGCCATCAGCGGCCAACAAAGTACGGGCTTTGATCTGTTCAACAACGTCCCACACATCACCTTCCCCGGCGGCAAATACTTGCGCTCGCCCTTATTGGCGCTGGGTATGTTGTGGCACCGCTTGAAAGAACTCACCTAATTTCTTGTAGGAGCTGGCGCAGCCTGCGATCTTTTGATCTTCTACCGCAACATCAAAAGATCGCGAGCAATTTGTGGGCGCTAACATCTGTATCAAGAGCGCCAAAACGGTTTGCGGGCTTCGTGTGTGGCCATCTCAGGATTCAAACCCACGTCTTTGAGCTGCTGTGCGTCTAGGTTTAGCAAGGCGCGGCGAGTACGTGAGCGATGCCAGAACAGACCCCAGCGCCCCAAGTGGGTAGGCTGGCGATTGGGTGACGGGTGTACATCGCTTAATGCGTTCATTTGGCAGCTCCTTTTGACTCTGTTATCTAGAGCCAGCATGATGGCTTTACGCCTAAAACCATGACAGATTCAAACGCTAGGTTTTAATTGCATACAGAGGGTGGGGTTTGAGCGCTGAATCCTCGGTTTTTGTCCTATCTGTACTGGTCGCCTTTTCTCGAGTCCCGCCATGACCCTTTACATCAATCTTGCCGAGCTGCTGGGTACACGTATCAAACAGGGCTTTTACAGGCCCGGAGATCGCTTGCCTTCAGTGCGGGCATTGAGCGTCGAGCATGGTGTGAGTCTGAGTACGGTGCAGCAGGCGTATCGGTTTTTGGAGGACCACGGGCTGGCGTCTCCGCGTCCAAAATCGGGTTATTTCGTGCCGATGGAACGTGAGTTACCGGCTTTACCCGGTATGGGCAAACCAGCGCAGCGCCCGGTAGAAATTTCGCAGTGGGAGCAGGTACTGGAACTGGTGCGTTCGGTGCCGCAAAAAGACGTGATTCAGTTGGGGCGCGGCATGCCGGACATCACCACGCCTACTATCAAGCCGCTGTTGCGCAGCTTGGCGCAAATCAGCCGTCGTCTGGATTTACCTGGTTTGTACTACGACAACGTCTATGGTGTGCTGGCTTTGCGTGAGCAAATCGCACGCTTGTTGCTCGACTCGGGCTGTCAATTGAGCGCCGAGGATTTGGTGATCACCACCGGTTGCCATGAAGCGCTGTCGTGCAGTATTCGGGCAGTGTGTGAACCGGGCGACATTGTGGCGGTTGACTCGCCGAGCTTTCATGGCGCCATGCAAACCCTGAAAGGGCTGGGCATGAAGGCGCTGGAGATCCCCACCGATCCTCTGACCGGTATCAGCCTTGAAGCCTTGGAGTTGGCGCTGGAGCAATGGCCGATCAAGGCGATTCAAATTACCCCCAGTTGCAACAACCCGCTGGGTTACATCATGCCCGAGTCCCGAAAACGCGCGTTAATGACGTTGGCCCAGCGTTTTGACGTGGCGATTATTGAGGACGATGTATATGGCGAACTCGCTTATACCTACCCCCGTCCGCGCACCGTTAAGTCGTTCGATGATGAGGGCCGCGTGTTGCTGTGCAGTTCATTTTCCAAAACCCTAGCGCCTGGGTTGCGTGTCGGCTGGGTCGCGCCGGGGCGTTATTTGGAGCGGGTGCTGCACATGAAGTACATCAGCACTGGGTCGACTGCGCCACAACCGCAACTGGCCGTGGCTGACTTCTTGGAGAACGGTCACTTCGAACCACATTTGCGCAAAATGCGGATGCAATACCAGCGTAATCGCGACTTGATGCTAGGTTGGGTCAGCCGCTACTTTCCCGAAGGCACGCGCGCAAGCAGACCCCAGGGTAGCTTCTTGCTGTGGCTGGAGCTGCCAGAAGGTTTTGACAGCTTGCGCCTCAACCGCGTACTGCTTGAGCAAGGTGTGCAGATTGCGGTGGGCAGTATTTTTTCTGCCTCGGGCAAATACCGTCATTGCTTAAGAATGAACTACGCAGCCAAACCAACGCTCCAGATTGAAGAGGCCGTGCGTAAAGTCGGCGTCACGGCCAGCAAACTGTTGGCTGAAACCGTTGAACACGGCGCGCATTGATGGGGCACCACACGTTGAAATTACTGGGTACCTTGCTGTTCGCGCTGTGGTTGGGAGGGTGTAGCACTGTGCAAGTAAACCGTGAGCCGAGCCAGTCTTTACCCGCCTCTGACTCAGCGTTTGGCCGTTCAATTCAGGCGCAGGCGGCTGCCTATCAAGGCCGCTCGGGGTTTCGTTTGTTGCCCAACAGCAGCGAGGCGTTTTGGGCGCGTGCCGAATTGATCCGCAACGCGCAAACCAGCCTCGACTTGCAGTACTACATCGTCAGTGACGGGCTAAGTACTCGCATGTTAATCGATGAGCTGCTTAAAGCTGCCGACCGCGGGGTGCGGGTGCGTATCTTGCTCGATGACACCACCAGCGACGGCCACGACAATCTCTTGGCGACGCTAGCGGCCCATCCCAATGTTCAACTCAGGCTGTTCAACCCGCTACAACTGGGCCGCAGCACCGGCGTGACGCGCGCCATGGGGCGGCTATTTAATCTCTCGCGTCAGCACCGGCGTATGCACAACAAGTTGTGGCTAGCGGACAACAGCGTGGCGATTGTCGGCGGCCGCAATCTGGGCGATGAGTACTTCGATGCTCTGCCGGATTTGAACTTCACTGACATCGACTTGCTCAGCGTTGGCCCAGTGGCCGAGCAGTTGGGCCATAGCTTCGATCAGTACTGGAACAGCGCGCTGAGCCAGCCCATTGGCGACTTTGTATCATCGCGCTTGTCGCATCGTGAACTCTCTGAAGCGCGAAGTGTGCTGGAGGCGTCACTCCAAACGTCCAAACGGGCTCACCAAGCGTTGTATCAGCAACTCGCTGCCTACGAGACCAGCCCGCAATTGGACGTGTGGCGCAAAGAGTTGATCTGGGCCTGGAACCAAGCGTTATGGGATGCGCCGAGCAAGGTGCTGGCCGAAGGCGAGCCGGATCCGCATTTGTTGCTGACCACACAGTTGGCTCCTGATCTTGCTGGCGTTAACAAAGAGCTGATCTTGGTTTCGGCTTACTTTGTGCCCGGCGAAACGGGGTTGGTGTACCTGACAGGCCACGCAGATGCAGGGGTGGATGTGCGCTTACTGACCAATTCGCTGGAAGCCACAGACGTGCCGATTGTGCATGGTGGCTACGCGCCTTACCGTAAAGCGTTATTGGAGCACGGGGTCAAGCTGTATGAGTTGCGTCGTCAGCCTGGCAGTACGGGTGGGAGCGGGTTGCACCTGTTTAAGCCGGGCTTGAGCTCTGATTCGAGCTTGCACAGCAAGGCGATGATCTTCGACCAGCAAAAATCATTTATCGGCTCGTTCAATTTTGATCCGCGCTCGGGTTTGTGGAATACCGAAGTGGGGGTATTGGTGGACAGCCCGCAGCTGGCTGCGCAGGCGCGGGATCTGGCCTTGCAGGGTATGGCGCCAGCGTTGAGTTATGAGCCACAGCTTGAGAAAGGAGAGGTTGTCTGGGTGACCGAAGATGACGGGCACCTGCATACCCTTGATCGCGAGCCGGGCAGTTGGTGGCGCCGGTTGAATGCGTGGTTTAGCACGCGTGTAGGGCTGGAGAAAATGTTGTAGCGAGCGTGCTTGGTGATCTTTTGACCTTTAAAAGATCGCAAGCAAGCTCGCTCTAGCGGTGGTCATGGCGCGGCGGTTTGCTCCGCTCCGAACGCGCCTTGGCGCATCAGCAGGATCACTAAGCCAAACGCCCCGGCTGCCATCAACAGAGGTAAAGCGTGGCCGCTGATCCATTGGCTGCCAGCGCCTGCGACCAAAGGCCCGATGAGGCAGCCAATGCCCCACAATTGCGCCACGTGTGCGTTGGCCCGCACCAGCGCGTCATCGCGATAGCGTTCGCCGATCAAAATCAGCGACAAGGTGAACAACCCCCCCGCGCTGGCGCCGAAAATCACCCACAGCGGCCAGATCAGTAATGTATTGAGCAAGAGCGGCACGGCTAGGCTCGACAGCATCAGCAGCACCGCGCAACCGGTGAACAGAGCGCGCCGCGATACGCGGTCGGCCAGGGCGCCAATGGGCAGTTGCAGCAAGGCATCGCCTACCACTACGGTGCTGACCATCGCCAATGCGATGTCGGCAGTAAACCCTTGGCGTAGGCAATAGATCGGCAGCAGGGTCAGAATCATCGCCTCAAAGGCTGCAAACAGCGCCACGGCCCACGCAATCGCCGGCAGCCCGCGACAGAACTCACGCAGATCCTTGAAGGTCACCCGGTACGCTTCGGTGACAGGTGCGCCGTCGCGACCCAGCAGCAGTAAAGGCGCGAGTGTCAGCAGCGCCACGCCGATCCAGAACCCGTAATCGTCTTCTGAACCCACCACGCCCAACAGCAGCGGCCCCGACAGTTGGCTTAGGGCGTACGCGCAGCCATACAGGGCGACTAATCGGCCGCGCCATTGCTCGACCACTAATTGGTTGATCCAACTTTCGCCCAGAATAAAAATCACCGTGAGTACAACGCCGATCAGCAGCCGTAGCACCAGCCATATCGGGTAACTGGGTAGCAACGCCAATAACCCGATGGACAGCGCGCCGGCCCACAGGCATAAGCGCATCAGGGCTGGCGTGCCAAAGCGCGCCGCGAGCTTGCTGGCCACGCTGGCTCCGACCAACACGCCAATGGCGGGCATGGCTGCCATCACGCCGATTGCAAACCCGCCATAGCCCCAGCTTTCGAGCCGAAATGACACCAATGGCATGCTCACGCCCAGCGCTAAACCGACGCTGAGTACCGAGGCCAGTACGGCGAAATAAGTCGCCCAACGCATGACTGCGCTCCTGTGGATAACTGTTTTTGTGGTGGTGAAAACCACTGCGGGAGCGGGCTCGTCCACGATGCAACGCCGTCGTCTGTGTGCAGACTGAGACGCCTCCATCGCGGGCAAGCCCGCTCCCGCAGGGTGTTGCGTTTAGCGTGTTACAACTTGATCCAAGTGGCTTTCAGTTCGGTGTACTTGTCGAAGGCGTGCAGCGACTTGTCACGACCATTACCCGACTGTTTAAAGCCGCCAAACGGAGCGGTCATATCGCCGCCATCGTATTGGTTGACCCAAACGCTACCCGCGCGCAGAGCTTTGGCAGTCTTGTGAGCTTTAGAAATATCTGCAGTCCATACCGCAGCCGCCAAGCCATACGGCGTGTCGTTGGCAATCTGGATGGCTTCTTCGGCGGTGTCGAAAGGGATGACTGACAGCACTGGGCCGAATATTTCTTCTTGAGCGATTTTCATGGCGTTGCTGACGCCATCAAAAATGGTCGGTTCAACGTAGGTGCCACCGGTTTCTTGGAGGATTTGCTTGCCGCCCGTGACCAGTTTTGCGCCTTCACTGTGGCCAG
>NZ_LLWH01000027.1 GCF_001411475.1 Pseudomonas endophytica
CAACTGGGGGCCAGCAGAATCAGCGACATCACCATGCCCAGCGACTGCGCCCAGTCTGGTAGCGCGGTGTAGTGCAAGTGGTGCGGGCCGGCCCAGATGTACAGGGTAATCAGCGCCCAAAAGTGCACAATCGACAGGCGATAGGAATAGATCGGCCGTTCGGCCTGTTTGGGCACGAAGTAGTACATCATCCCCAAGAAGCCCGCCGTCAGGAAAAATCCCACGGCGTTATGCCCGTACCACCACTGGACCATCGCGTCGGTTGCCCCCCCGTACAGCGAGTAGGACTTGGTGAAACTGACGGGGATTTCTAGGTTGTTGACGATGTGCAAAATCGCCACGGTCACGATAAAAGCGCCGAAGAACCAGTTGCCCACGTAAATGTGCTTGGTTTTGCGCTGCATGATCGTGCCGAAGAACACAATGGCGTAAGCCACCCAAACGATGGTGATCAATATGTCGATCGGCCATTCAAGCTCGGCGTATTCCTTTGAACTGGTGTAACCCAGTGGCAAGCTGATGGCCGCTAGCAGAATCACCAGTTGCCAGCCCCAAAAGGTAAACGCGGCGATATTGGGCGCGAATAATGGGGTTTGGCAGGTGCGTTGCACCGAGTAAAACGACGCGGCAAAGAGCGCACACCCACCGAAAGCGAAAATCACGGCGTTGGTGTGCAGCGGGCGCAGACGCCCAAAACTGGTCCAAGGTAAATCGAAGTTGAGTTCGGGCCAGACCAATTGCGCGGCGAGTAAAACGCCGAGCCCCATACCGACGATGCCCCACACCACCGTCATAATGGCAAATTGGCGGACCACCTTATAGTTGTAGGCGGCTCTGATAGAAGTGTTCATGGTTCCCCATCCACGGTTCAGGCGAGTTCAACGCACGCCTGGAGTTATAGGCAGACTTAAAGCGAGGCAAGCATGGGCGTAGGTGGCAAATTGGGTATTGACGAGGATCAATGGGCGCACTGCGTCCAGGCACAGGGTTGGCTGTGGAGCGCGGCACCCGCGCCTTCATCCTCAACTTTGATCTTGGCGCACGGTGCCGGGGCGCCGATGGACAGCGACTGGATGACCGGGATGGCTGAGCGCCTTGCTGCGCGCGGGGTCAACGTCCTGCGTTTCGAGTTCCCCTATATGGCCCAACGCCGTCTAGATGGCGGAAAAAGGCCGCCAAACCCCCAAGCCAAACTGCTGGACAGTTGGCGCGAGGTGTACCGCGAGGTGCGACGGCATGTCGCTGGGCCAATAGCTATTGGCGGCAAGTCCATGGGCGGACGCATGGCCAGCTTGGTGGCGGATGAGTTAGAGGTCGATCGGCTGGTGTGTTTGGGGTATCCGTTTTATGCCGTTGGCAAGCCGGAAAAACCGCGGGTCGCGCACTTGGCGCAGTTACACACGCCGACGCTAATCGTCCAGGGCGAGCGTGACGCATTGGGCAACCGCGAGGCAGTCAATGCCTACACGCTGGCACCGAACATAGAGCTACTGTGGCTGGTGGCGGGGGATCACGATTTGAAGCCGCTCAAGGCCTCAGGCTTCACTCATGAACAGCATCTGAACAGTGCGGCTGACACCATTGCAGGCTGGCTGACAAAATCTCTGTAGGAGCTGCCGCAGGCTGCGATCTTTTAAAAAATCAAAAGATCGCAGCCTGCGGGTTCAGCGGTTAAAGCGCTCTACCAGCGAGTATTGAATATTGACGGTTTGCGCCAGTTCTTCGCTCAATAGCGCCGAATGCTGGGCCTGTTCTGAGGTTTGGTCGGCAAGGTCGGCGATGGTACTGATGTTGCGGCTGACTTCTTCGGCCACGGCACTTTGCTCTTCGGTGGCGGCAGCAATTTGGGCGGTCATGTCGGTGATGTTGGCCACCGCTTCGCTGATCCCGACCAGCGCTGCGTCGGCTTCGAGCACCCGAGCCACACCTTCTTGTGCTTGACGATGCCCTGCGTCCATGGTCTGTACCGCGGTGGATGCGGTCTGTTGCAGCTTGGCAATCAACGCGTGGATCTGCCCGGTCGAGGTGCTGGTGCGTTGCGCCAGTTGGCGCACTTCATCGGCCACCACGGCAAAGCCCCGACCCATTTCACCCGCACGCGCCGCTTCAATGGCTGCGTTCAAGGCCAGCAGGTTGGTTTGGTCGGCAATGCCTTTGATCACATCGACCACGCCGCCGATCTCGTCACTGTCTTTGGCCAGTTGGGTCACGGTGGCGCCGGTTTCACCCACCACCACCGACAGACGCTCGATGGCCTCACGGGTTTCACCCGCAATGTCACGACCCCGACCGGTCAGGCGGTTAGCTTCTTGAGTGGCGTCCGCAGTGCGTTGCACGTGGCTGGCGACTTCTTGAGTGGTCGCGGCCATCTGGTTAACAGCCGCCGCCACTTGTTCAGTTTCAACCCGTTGGCGTTCCAGCCCGGTGGAACTCTGGTGCGCCAGTACATCCGATTGACGAGCTTTCTCACTCAATTGTTCTGCCGTGTCCTGCAAGCGAGTCAGGCAAGTTTTTAGGCGTGCTTCTTGGCTCAGGATAGACATTTCCAAGCGCGCTTGTGGGCCGCGGCTGTCGGTGTACATCTGTGCAATCAGCGGGTCAGAGGTGGTTTGCTCGGCCAGGCGCAGCAAGCGCTTGATGCCGCGCTGTTGCCAGGTTAAGCCAAGCAACCCCAATGGAATCGAGAGTAATGCCGCCAAAGCAAAGCCCCAACTGGAGTTGAGCAGTGCGCCGATGATGAAGCTCAGTTGGCTGATCAGAATAAAGGGGAGCCAGTCCTGCAATACCGGCAACCACTTGTCGCGGCTTGGGACTGCCGATTTGCCGCGATTGATCCGCAGGTACAGCGCTTCGGCGCGGCGGATCTGCTCAGCCGTGGGCTTGACCCGTACCGACTCGTAACCCACCACCTGCTCGTTTTCAAACACCGGGGTGACGTAAGCGTTAACCCAGTAGTGATCGCCGGATTTGCAACGGTTTTTAACAATGCCCATCCACGGCATACCCTTTTTCAGGGTACTCCACATGTGCTCAAACACCGCCGAGGGCACATCTGGGTGGCGCACAAGGTTGTGCGGTGCACGCACCAGTTCTTCACGCGTGAACCCGCTGATGTCGACAAAATCGTCGTTGCAGTAGGTGATCATGCCTTTGGTGTCGGTAGTGGAGATCAACCGCTGTTGCGCGGGGAATGTGCGTTCACGCTGGGTGATGGGCTGGTTGTTACGCATGTCTGTTCAATCCGCAGGACGTTGACAGGCTGTCGGCACGTGCAGGGAATTGTTTAATTAATATTTGCGCTGCTATGGCGCTGATAAACACGGTTGCAGGCACAAACCGGTCAGCGCGAGCTTGACTCGCGATCTTTCAAACCCTCAAAAGATCGCGAGCCCACTCGCTACAAGCGTTATGAAGCTATCAACTGGCGCAGTACGTAATGCAAGATCCCACCTGCCTTGAAGTATTCCACTTCATTCAGTGTGTCGATCCGGCACAGAACTTCAACCTGCTCCTGCTGGCCGTCTTCACGGGTGATCACCAGGTTCAGATTCATCTGTGGCTGCAACTGCGCCCCAGTCAGCCCGAGGATTTCCAAGGTTTCATTGCCGGTCAGTTTTAAGCTCTTACGGTTCTGATCCTGCTTGAACTGCAAAGGCAATACACCCATACCCACTAGGTTAGAGCGGTGGATACGCTCAAAGCTTTCGGCAATCACCGCTTTGACGCCCAGCAGATTGGTCCCTTTGGCCGCCCAGTCACGGCTCGAACCTGTACCGTATTCCTGACCCGCAATCACCACCAGCGGCGTCCCCGACGCCTGATAACGCATAGCGGCATCATAGATAGCGAGCTTTTCGCCGGTCGGGATGTACAGGGTATTGCCGCCTTCTTCGCCACCAAGCATTTCGTTGCGAATCCGGATATTGGCAAAGGTGCCACGCATCATCACTTCATGGTTGCCGCGTCGCGAGCCATAGGAGTTGAAGTCATGAGGCTCAACGCCTTTGTCGCGCAAGTAGCGACCGGCCGGGCTGTCGGCCTTGATATTGCCAGCCGGGGAGATATGGTCAGTGGTCACCGAGTCGCCCAGCAACGCCAGAATATTCGCGCCTTTAACGTCCTCAATCACCGGCAATGGACCGTCGATATTTTCGAAAAACGGAGGATGCTGGATATACGTCGAGCTTTCCTGCCACTCATACGTGGCGGCCTGTGGCACTTCAATGGCTTGCCATTGCTCGTCACCGGCAAATACTTCGGCGTATTCCTTATGGAACATCCCCGTACTGACCTGGGCAACGGCCTCGGCAATTTCATGTTGGCTCGGCCAAATGTCACGCAGGTACACCGGTTTACCGTCTGTGCCAACCCCGAGCGGTTCGCTGCTGATGTCGATCCGCACTGTGCCAGCCAAGGCGTAGGCGACGACCAGCGGTGGCGAGGCCAACCAGTTGGTTTTAACCAGCGGATGCACGCGGCCTTCGAAGTTGCGGTTCCCTGACAGTACCGAGGCCACGGCCAAATCTGACTGGGTGATGGCTTTTTCAATCGGCTCGGGCAGTGGCCCGGAGTTGCCGATACAGGTGGTGCAGCCATAGCCCACCAAGGCGAACCCCAGTTGGTCGAGGTACTGCGTGAGGCCTGCTGCTTTGTAGTAGTCGGTGACCACCTTGGAGCCAGGTGCCAGTGAGGTTTTCACCCAAGGTTGGCTTTTTAGGCCTTTCTCCACGGCTTTTTTCGCCACCAGCCCGGCGGCCATCATCACGCTCGGGTTGGAGGTATTGGTACACGAGGTAATAGCGGCTATCACCACCGCGCCGTTTTTCAGGCGATAGGTTTTGCCATCCAAGCTGTAATCGGCCTCACCGACCAAGTCGGCATTCCCCACGGCCACGCCACCGCCACCTTCACTTTCCAGGCGGCCTTCTTCTTTGCTGGCGGGTTTAAATTGCAGGCTTAAAAACTCGCTGAAAGCCTCAGCGACATCGGGCAGTGCGACCCGGTCTTGCGGGCGCTTAGGCCCGGCCAAACTGGCTTCTACGGTGCCCATGTCAAGCGCCAGCGTATCGGTGAACACGGGCTCTTGCCCGGCTTCGCGCCATAAACCTTGAGCTTTGCAGTAGGCTTCGACCAGTTTGACCGTGTCATCCGGGCGACCCGATAAGCGTAAGTAGTCGAGGGTGATCTCATCCACCGGAAAAAAGCCGCATGTGGCGCCGTATTCAGGGGCCATATTGGCAAGAGTGGCGCGGTCAGCCAGCGGCAAGTCCGCCAGGCCGTCACCGTAAAACTCGACAAACTTACCGACCACCCCTTTGCTGCGTAGCATTTGCGTGACAGTCAGCACCAAGTCGGTGGCGGTGATGCCTTCTTTGAGCTTGCCGCTGAGCTTGAACCCCACCACTTCCGGGATCAGCATCGACACGGGCTGGCCGAGCATTGCAGCTTCTGCTTCGATCCCGCCCACGCCCCAGCCTAATACACCGAGGCCGTTGATCATGGTGGTGTGGGAATCGGTGCCGACCAAGGTGTCGGGGAAGGCGTAAGTGCGGCCGTCTTCGTCTTTAGTCCAAACCGTGCGGCCCAAATATTCCAAGTTGACCTGATGGCAAATCCCGGTGCCAGGCGGTACGACGCTGAAGTTATGGAAGGCATCCTGGCCCCAGCGCAAAAACGCATAGCGTTCGCCGTTACGTTCCATTTCGATGTCGACGTTTTGTTCAAACGCGCTGGAACTGGCGAACTTATCGACCATCACTGAGTGGTCAATCACCAGGTCAACGGGCGACAGCGGGTTGATGCGCTGCGGATCGCCACCGGCCTTGGCCATTGCGGCGCGCATTGCGGCCAGGTCAACCACCGCCGGCACGCCGGTAAAGTCTTGCATCAACACTCGCGCTGGGCGGTACTGGATCTCACGGTCGCTGCGGCGCTCTTTGAGCCAGGCGGCGAGGGCTTTAAGGTCGGGTTCAGTGACGGTTTTGCCGTCTTCCCAGCGCAGCAGGTTCTCCAGCAGCACTTTGAGGGACATCGGCAAAGCACTCAAATCGCCAAGGGTTTTGGCAGCGAGTGGCAGGCTGAAATAGTGATAAGTCTTATCGGCGACTTTTAGAGTTGAGAGGGTTTTCAGGCTATCGAGGGATGACATGAAATGACTCCTTGTGATCCGCACGGCACGGATCCTGTGGAACGAACAGAACGGCGCTAGAGCTACAAACCTAGCCCTCATTCAGTGATCTGGCTAATAACTGGACTGTCTATGCGGCTTCAAGGTTCCGAACTCAGTTATCATGCCCGCCTTTTCGTGACAGTCCTTGCTACAGAGCAAGGTTGCGCAGCGCGCCAATTCCCGCCCGCTGCCCAGGAGTAATTCAATGAACACCGTTTTTATGCATTGCCGCCCAGGTTTTGAAGGCGAGGTCTGCTCAGAGATCGCTGAGCATGCAGCCCGTCTTAATGTCGCGGGGTACGCCAAGGCTAAGCCGAGCGCGGCCTGTGCCGAATTTGTGTGCACTGAAGCAGGCGGCGCTGAACGCCTGATGCAGCAGTTACGTTTTGCCGAGCTGATTTTTCCGCGCCAATGGGCACGTGGCAGTTTTGTTGAGTTGCCAGAAACCGACCGCATCAGTGTCATCCTTGAGCACATGGCCGACTTCCCGGTGTGCGGCAGCCTGTGGCTGGAAGTCGTCGACACCAATGACGGCAAAGAGCTGTCCAACTTCTGTAAAAAATTCGAAGGGCATCTGCGCAAAGCGTTACTCAAAGCGGGCAAGTTGGTAGAAAGCGCCGATCACAAGCCGCGTCTGCTGCTGACCTTCAAAAGTGGCCGCGAAGTGTTCTTGGGCCTGGCAGAGTCCAACAACTCGGCGATGTGGCCGATGGGCATTCCTCGCCTCAAGTTCCCGCGTGAAGCTCCGAGTCGCTCGACCCTTAAACTGGAAGAAGCGTGGCACCATTTTATCCCGCGCGATCAATGGGACGAGCGTTTGCACAGCGACATGACCGGCGTTGACTTGGGCGCTGCGCCCGGTGGTTGGACGTGGCAGTTGGTCAATCGCGGCATGATCGTCATTGCCATCGACAACGGCCCTATGGCAGAAAGCCTCATGGACACTGGGCTGGTGCAACACTTGATGGCCGATGGTTTCACCTTCAAGCCTAAGCAGCCGGTGGACTGGATGGTCTGTGACATTGTTGAAAAGCCTGCGCGCAACGCGGCGATGCTTGAAGAATGGATCGGTGAGGGGCACTGCCGTGAAGCGGTGGTTAACTTGAAACTGCCGATGAAACAACGCTATGCCGAAGTACGCCGCTTGCTTGAACGTATTGCTGACGGCTTCAAGGCGCGCGGCATTCAGGTCGAGATTGGCTGTAAGCAGCTGTACCACGACCGTGAAGAAGTCACCTGCCACTTGCGTCGACTGGACGTAAAAAAACCGAAATCCCGTTGATTCAGGAGTTACTGATGAGTTTTGCTGACCTGCCGATTGACGCCACTCTGGACGCTAGCGGCCTGAACTGCCCTGAACCGGTGATGATGCTGCACCAACACATTCGCGACTTGGCCCCTGGAGGCGTACTAAAAGTCATCGCCACCGACCCGTCGACCCGCCGCGATATTCCCAAGTTCTGTGTCTTTCTAGACCACGAGCTGATCGAGCAGAAAGAAGAAGCAGGCACTTACCTGTACTGGATACGCAAGAAGCAGGGCTGACACACTCAAAACCCTGTAGGAGATTCCCTGTCGTCCATATGCCGCACTGTCGCGCGCATCTCTCTTTTTGTAGGCGCTGGCGCAGCCTGCGATCTTTTGATCTTATGCCGCAACATCAAAAGATCGCAGCCTGCGCCAACTCCACTTCATGCTTGATAAGAGCGAGCTTGCTCGCGATCTTTTGATCGCTAAACGCTCGCCTCTACCTCTCAAGCCGCACGGCGAATACGCTTTCTGGCGCTACGAACCAAGCGCACCGTTAGCATCAGCGCTGCACAGGTCAACCCGACGATCAGCCCTTGCCATAGCCCGCTGGGGCCATTGGCTTGGCCGAGCCAGTCGGTCAAGCCCAACGCGTAACCCACGGGCAAGCCCACTCCCCAATAGGCGAACAAGGTCAGAATCATCGTCACCCGTGTGTCCTGGTAGCCGCGCAACGCACCCGCCGCCGTCACTTGAATCACATCTGAAAACTGATACAACGCCGCAAACATCAAGAGCATGGTCGCCACCTCGATCACTGTTGGATCAGCGGTGTAAACCGTGGCAATTGGGCCTCGCAGCACATAGATCAAACTTGCAGAAATACACGCCCAAACCAATGCCGTGCCCATGCCCACACCCGCGACAAACCGCGCTTCGCGTGGCTGCTGGCGGCCCAATGCTTGGCCCACGCGCACGGTAATTGCCATGCCCAGCGAGTACGGGATCATAAATACCAGCGAACTGAAGTTCAGGGCGATTTGATGGCCTGCGACCACGGTCGCGCCCAAGCTGCCGATCAACAGCGCGATCACCGCAAAAATGCTCGACTCAGCAAATACCGCCACACCAATGGGGACGCCAACATTCAATAGGCGTTTGATGATCGCCCATTTTGGCCATTCAAAGTGGCTATAGACCTTGCTCGACTGGTAGATAGCCCCGCGAAAAGTCCAGACCAGCATGCCTAGCGCCATAAACCACATGACAATGGCTGTGGCCCAGCCGCAGCCCACACCGCCCATCGCGGGGACGCCCAAGTGGCCGTAAATAAACACATAGTTGAGTGGAATATTCAGCGCCAGCCCGCACAACCCCAGCACCATGCTCGGCCGGGTTTTGCCTAAACCATCGCTGAAACAGCGCAGCACACAGTACACGCCAACCGCAGGCATGCCGCTGGCGATGCCGTGTAAGTAGCCCATGCTCGGCTCGACCAACTGCGGGTCGACCTTCATTAATTGCAACAGCGGTTTGGCGCCGATCAATAAGGCCGCCGCACACCCCCCGGTGAACACCGCCAGCCACAAAGCTTGGCGCACGATGGGGCCGATCTCAGGATGGGCGTTGGCGCCAAACCGCTGGGCAACTTTAGGCGTGGTGGCCAGCAAGATGCCCGACATCAACAAAAACACAGGTACCCAGATCGAGTTACCCAACGCGACGGCCGCCAAGTCGCGCGGGCCGACCCGACCGGCCATGACTGCATCGACAAAGCCCATCGCCGTGGTGGCGACTTGAGAAATGATGATCGGAAACGCCAACGCCAATAGCGCACTTACTTCGCGGCGCACCCGTACCGGGCGACTGACAGCAATAGACGAGGATGATTGAGTTACAGAATTCACAGGTGTGTATCCACAATGGTTAACACGCAAAGCCGACAATTGTACCCAAGCGCAAGGCCCCCGTGGTCGCGCAATAGTAGTGGATATGTAATCAGGCGCTGAAGCAGCCTCGACAACCGCTTAAGGCCACTGGCCCATTGCGCTCGACAACGCCTACACTGCCACTCCTTGAAAGGAGCCTGCCATGCTGATTGTTGCTGATGAAAATATCCCGTTGGTCGACGCATTTTTTGCTGAGCTAGGTGAAATTCGCCGCTTGCCGGGGCGCCAGATCACCAGGGCCGACGTGCATGATGCGGATGTTCTGCTGGTGCGTTCGGTGACCAAAGTTGATCGCGATTTGCTTGAAGGCAGTGCGGTCCGTTTTGTAGGCACTTGCACCATCGGCACCGACCACCTCGCCATCGACTACTTTCAGCAGGCCGGTATTCAATGGTCGAGTGCTCCGGGTTGTAATGCGCGAGGGGTTGTTGATTACGTGCTCGGCAGCTTGCTGACACTGGCCGAGATTGAGGGCGCTGATCTGACTCAGCGCATCTACGGTGTGATCGGCGCCGGTGAAGTAGGTGGGCGTCTGGTGAGTGTCTTGAAAGGGTTGGGTTTTCAGGTGCTGGTCTGCGACCCGCTGCGCGAGGCAGCTGAGGGTGACGGTTACGTCAGCCTTGAGCAGATCATTGAGCGCTGTGACGTCATCAGCCTACACACGCCTCTAGACAAAACAGGTGAGCACCCGACGTGGCATTTATTCGATCAACAGCGTTTAAACCAGCTTAAACAGGGCGCTTGGCTGATCAACGCCAGCCGCGGCCCGGTGATCGACAACAACGCCTTGCGTGAAGTACTGATTCAGCGCGAAGACTTGCAAGCGGTGCTGGATGTGTGGGAAGCCGAACCGCAGGTCGATGTGGAACTGGCTGAGCTGTGCGTGCTGGCGACCCCGCACATCGCCGGATACAGTCTGGACGGCAAGCAGCGTGGCACTGCGCAAATCTATCAAGCGCTGTGTGATTTTCTCGGTCAGGAGGCTGTGATTAAACTTGCAGACTTGCTGCCCGCGCCTTGGCTGGCCAAGGTTCAATTGAGTGCAGAGTGTGATCCGGCTTGGGCGTTGGCCATGCTATGCCGCGGCGTTTATGACCCGCGCCGCGATGATGCGGATTTTCGGCGCAGCCTGGTGGGCAATGTCCAAGAACAGAAACTCGCGTTTGATGCTTTACGTAAGCATTATCCGGTGCGTCGTGAAATTGAAGGCTTACACGTGCACCTCGAAGGCGAGTCTATGGCTTTGCAACAATTGGTCAAAGCGTTGGGCGGGGTGCTGGTGCCGTAAAGCTTGAAGAGCGAGCTTGCTTGCGATCTTTTAAATGATTGCTAGCAAGCTCGCTCTTACGGGAGGTGTCAGGTTTAGTCTTGGCTCGCAGGCTTGACCAAGCGCTGCTCCAGTTCTTGGCAGGCGTTCTGAATCATCTCTTCAGTGATCAGAACTTCATTACCTTCAGCGTCGATAACTGCACACCCCAGCGACGGTTGCTGGTGGGTACGAACTACCGGTACTGCTTGAGCGTTGATTGATTCCATGGCCTGTCTCCTCATCAGGGTGAAGCGTTACTTTAGATCCGTTAAGTGACCAAGTCGTTACACAACTCGGTAGAGGGGCCCAGTCCAACAGAAAAATCTCGAAACTTCCAGTCTCACTTTAGATCATTTATGCCTAGGAACTCTTCGATGCTTTCCCCCCATCAACGCCGTGCCCTTGGCTTGGTCATCCATTTTGTTGCCCCTTACCGCTGGTACGCTCTTGGCGCCTTGCTGGCCTTGATTGTCACCGCGGGGATCACATTGTCGATGGGGCAGGGCATTCGCTTGCTCGTCGACAAAGGCTTTATGACCCAGTCGCCGCACATGCTCAACCAGTCCATTGGCTTGTTTTTACTGCTGGTGCTGGGCTTGGCGGTGGGAACGTTCGTGCGTTTCTATTTGGTGTCGTGGATCGGTGAGCGTGTGGTGGCCGATATTCGTCGCCAAGTCTTCAATCACCTGATCGGCTTGCACCCAGGCTTCTATGAAAATAACCGCAGTTCGGAAATCCAGTCCCGGCTGACCACCGACACCACGTTGCTGCAATCGGTGATCGGCTCTTCGCTTTCTTTGTTTCTGCGCAACAGCTTGATGGTGATCGGCGGTGTCGTTTTGCTGTTTATCACCAACCCCAAACTTACCAGTATCGTGGTGGTTGCGTTGCCACTGGTGCTGTCACCGATTTTCATCTTCGGTCGGCGTGTGCGCAGCTTGTCCCGTCAAAGCTAAAACCGAATTGCCGATGTT
>NZ_LLWH01000028.1 GCF_001411475.1 Pseudomonas endophytica
CCGGCCGGTTACTCGGGGGTTTGGTAGGGGGTAGCGCAGAAAGCTGGGTCGGATCAGGCTCTATCGGCTGGGGCATTGGCCGGGTGGGCGCCGCACACACTGCCAAGGTGATCTCTTGGAACGGTATAGCCAGTTACGGCGCCATTGCCATTGGCGCACCACTGGGCGTGGTCATGGTCGAGCACTTGGGCATGTGGAGTTTGGGCGTAAGCGTTATCGCCCTCGCCACACTGGGTTTGCTGTTGGCCCGACCGAAGCTGGCAGCGCCCATTGTCAGCGGCGTCCGCCTGCCGTTTCTGCATGTGCTAGGCCGGGTATTGCCGCACGGCACGGGTTTGGCACTGGGTTCAATTGGTTTTGGCACCATCGCCACCTTTATCACCCTGTACTACGCGACTAACCACTGGGAAAACGCCGCGCTGTGCCTGAGCCTGTTTGGCGCCAGCTTTATTGGTGCACGGCTCATGTTCGGCAACATGATCAACCGTATCGGTGGTTTCCGAGTGGCCATTACTTGCCTCAGCGTCGAGACGCTTGGCTTGCTATTGCTGTGGCTGGCACCCGATCCCCATTGGGCATTGGCGGGCGCGGCATTGAGCGGCTTTGGCTTTTCGTTGGTGTTCCCGGCGCTGGGTGTTGAGGCAGTTAACTTGGTGCCCGCGTCTAGCCGTGGCGCTGCCGTGGGCGCGTATTCGCTGTTTATCGACCTGTCTCTGGGGATCACCGGGCCATTAGTGGGCGCTGTGGCAGCGGGTTTTGGCTTTACCTCGATCTTCTTGTTTGCGGCGCTCGCGGCGTTTAGCGGGGTCTTGCTGAGTGTTTATTTGTATCGACAAGCGAAAACGGCACGGGGCGAGTAATGCGCGGGGCTTTGGGCTTTAAAAATCGACCTTGCCCCGCCCAGCTTTGATGTTGCCGCGCTTGGTCTTGGATTCTAGCCGACGCTTTTTTGAACCCAGCGTCGGCTTGGTCGGACGGCGCTTTTTCTCGACTTTGGTCGCGCTGACGATCAACTCGACCAGACGCTCCAATGCGTCCGCACGGTTCTGTTCCTGAGTGCGATATTGCTGAGCCTTGATGATCAACACCCCGTCACTGGTGATGCGACTATCACGCAGCGCCAGTAGCCGCTCTTTGTAAAAAGCCGGCAATGACGAGTTGGGGATGTCAAAACGCACATGTATCGCGCTTGAAACTTTATTGACGTTCTGCCCGCCTGCACCTTGGGCACGAATGGCCGTCAGCTCGATTTCGTCATCGGGGATGTGAACGTTGTTGGAGATTACCAGCATTACAAAAGGTCCTTCAGCAGGGCGTGCAGGATACCCCACAAACACCACACCCGGCGCGATGGCCGGGTGTGGTGCGAACTGCTCAGTTTATTTGGCTGAGCTGTAAGCGGCCGATGAGGCTTGCGCTTCACGCTTGGATTTTAACCAGTAGCAAAGGCCCATAAAGGCGACCCACACCGGTATTGCGAACACCGAGATGCGAATGCCCGGAATCAGCAACATGATCACCAGAATGAACGCGACAAACGCCACGCAGATGTAGTTGCCGTACGGATACCACAAGGCTTTAAACAGCGGCGTTTGCGCCGTTTTGTTCATGTGCTGGCGGAACTTTAAGTGCGAGAAGCTGATCATCGCCCAGTTGATCACCAACGTAGCCACCACCAACGACATCAGCAGTTCCAATGCGTCGTGCGGCATCCAGTAGTTGAGCAACACCGCAATCACGGTCACCGCGGCCGACGCCAAAATGGCATTGACCGGCACGCCGCGCTTGTCGATTTTCGACAGCGCCTTAGGGGCATCGCCCTGCTGCGCCATCCCTAGCAACATCCGGCTGTTGCAGTAGGTGCCGCTGTTGTAGACCGACAACGCTGCGGTCAGTACCACAAAGTTGAGGATGTGCGCTGCGGTGTTGCTGCCCAACATTGAGAACACTTGCACAAACGGGCTGCTGCTGTAGCTATCGCCACCGGCATTCAGGGTTTCAAGCAACGAGTCCCACGGGGTTAGCGACAGCAGAACGACCAGTGCGCCGATGTAGAAAATCAGGATCCGGTAGATCACTTGGTTGATCGCTTTAGGGATCACAGTGCGCGGTTTGTCGGCTTCAGCGGCGGTGAAACCGAGCATTTCTAGACCGCCGAACGAGAACATGATGAAGGCCATCGCCATCACCAGGCCGGTGACCCCGTGCGGGAAGAAACCGCCGTGCTCCCACAGGTTTGTGACCGATGCCTGAGGGCCGCCGCTGCCACTGACCAGCAAATAGCTGCCCAAGGCAATCATTCCGATAATGGCCACGACCTTAATGATCGCAAACCAGAACTCGGCTTCGCCAAACACTTTGACGTTGGTCAGGTTGATCACGTTGATCAGCAAGAAGAAGGCCGCCGCAGACACCCAAGTCGGGATCTCAGGCCACCAGTAGTGCACGTACTTACCGACCGCTGTCAGTTCTGACATGCCTACCAAAATGTACAGAACCCAACAGTTCCAGCCCGACAGGAAACCGGCAAAGCCGCCCCAGTACTTGTGGGCAAAGTGGCTGAAGGAGCCGGCGACAGGCTCTTCGACGATCATTTCGCCGAGCTGGCGCATGATCATAAAGGCGATAAAGCCGCACAGCGCATAGCCCAGAATCATGGACGGACCGGCCGATTTCAGCACCCCGGCTGAGCCAAGGAACAAACCGGTACCAATTGCGCCACCGAGGGCAATTAGCTGGATATGACGATTTTTCAGGCCGCGCTTTAGCTCACCTGATTGCGAGGTATTTCCACTCATTGAAAGCGTTCCACACAAGGTTTGATGTGATTCAGTGCGATGTAGCTTGAGCACCAGAGGCAGTGATCGAAGGTTCTACAACACACATCAAACCCCAGCGCAGACGCCAGGAATCCAAAGTTGTTTCACGAGTCATGCGTCACCTGTTTGTTTTTATCTGTGACGGAATCGAACCCGCAACGCTTGTGGCGATGCGGAATTAACAAGGCGGGTAAGCCTCGAAGTTTCTGCACCTCAGCCCTGGGCTGAGCCGCTAAAAACAGCGCGAATACGCAATAGGTCACAGTTAAAACTGCGGCGCATTGTACACGCGCTTGTAGGCAAGATCCCATCACACCGCCGTTTGCAACACGAAACAAGCCAAGTAATGATCGAAAGTGGTGCGAATCGCTCTTTTTATGGAAAGTTTTCTTTACGCAAGTGCCAAAACGCCTGCTTAACCCCGTTAACCGATTGATTTTGTAGACATAGCTTTACGAGGCGTAAAGAAATATTTCCAGATGACGGCGCAAATAAGATCAATGCGTTGTAGGAACTGCCGCAGGCTGCGATCTTTTGATCTTTAAAAGATTGCAGCCTTCGTGCCTCGGCAGCTCCTACACGAGATTCACCGGCTGCTTCCATAAAGGCAAATTGCGGGCATAAAAAAACGCCAACCCTTTTGGGGTTGGCGTTTTTTTGATTGCGCTAACGCTTACTGCGGTTTACGACGGCCAAAGCCTGGACGCTGACCGGAACCGGCCGGGCCGCTACGGCGCTTTCCGGACGGCGCATCATCAACCAGCTTTGGCCCAGAGCGCGTTGGCTTGGTGGGACGCTTGTTGATTTCGCTAGGACGCTCGGCCACTGGCGCACCACGATCGGTTGGCGCACGGTCTGTACGACCCGCTGGCTTGCGCGCAGGGCGGGTAGCTTCATCACGCGGCGCACGAGCTGGACGCTCACCTTCGATGTGCGGCTGACGCGCTGGGCGCGGTGCAGTCGGCTCACCATTGGCTGGGCGCAAGGTACGCGCAACGCGGTCTGCACGAGGCACAGGGCGCGAAGACTTACGCTGCATACGCTCAAGCTTGTCTTTGCTCTTGGCATTCATTTCAGGCAAGGCAACCGGCTTGAGGCCGACTTCTGCACTGAGAATGTCGATTTCGTACTGGCTCATTTCGCGCCAGCGGCCCATCGGCAGATCAGAGTTGAGGAATACCGGGCCGAAACGCACGCGCTTCAGGCGGCTAACCACCAACCCTTGGGATTCCCACAAACGACGTACTTCACGGTTGCGGCCTTCCATCACTACGCAGTGGTACCAATGGTTGAAGCCTTCGCCGCCCGGCGCTTGCTTGATGTCGGTGAAGCGCGCCGGGCCGTCTTCGAGCACAACGCCTGCCTTGAGGCGTTCGATCATCTCGTCGTCAACTTCACCCCGGACCCGCACCGCATACTCACGGTCCATTTCATAGGAAGGGTGCATCAGACGGTTAGCCAGCTCGCCATCAGTGGTGAACATCAGCAAACCGGTGGTGTTGATGTCGAGACGGCCGATGTTGATCCAGCGGCCTTCTTTGGGGCGCGGCAATTTGTCAAACACGGTCGGACGCCCTTCTGGGTCGTCACGGGTGCAGATTTCACCGTCGGGTTTGTTGTACATGATCACGCGGCGTACCGATTCGGCAGCCTCTTCGCGCTTGATCACCTTGCCATCAATGGAGATAGCGTCATGCAGATCGACACGCAGCCCGAGGGTGGCATCTTTGCCATTGACCTTGATGCGGCCTTGGCTGATCCAACTTTCTACGTCGCGGCGCGAACCCACGCCAATACGGGCGAGTACTTTTTGCAGTTTTTCGCCTGATGGGCCAATTTCTTGGTTGTCTTTAGGGTCTAGATCACTCATCTGGGCACCTCCCGGTGTGTCAACTCAGGCTTGGCCTGAGAAGTTAAAAATAGGTCCTGCGGCTCGAACGAGCGCTTGAGGGCCGAGCATCATACGCCGATGTTGGGCATTACGCATCAAAGCCTAGTCATGAAGTCGCAGACTTACTTCTTTTTCCGCCGACCGGTGGCTTTTAAAGCCTTCATACGCAGGGCCGATTCAGCCAATACGGCGCGTTTTTCATCTTTGTCGAGTTTCTTCCAGCTCTTGATTTCACGCTTGCTGCGCCCGCAGCCGATGCAGATGTCATCGGTGAACTTGCAGACGCTAATGCAGGGATTTTTCATGATGAAACCTCTTAACGCCCCGTAGGAGCTGCCGAAGGCTGCGATCTTTTAACGATCAAAAGAACACGAGCAAGCTCGTTCCTACAAAGGCGCGGTCAATCTTCGTGGTCCCGGCGTTCCTGTTCGATGGCTTCGGCCAATGCTTGCGCCTCAAGCTCTTCTTCGCTCAAGGCAGCGCGCGCTTCCAAAGCAGCTACCGCAGCGCGCAATCGCTCACGCGCCAGCTCTGCTGCACTGAGCCGCGGCTCAGACTCGGATTGAGGCTCTTCACTTGCCGCTTGAGACTCATCACTTGCAGCTTCTTCACTTGCCGCTTGAGGCTCTTCACTTGCAGCGACTTCTACCGTCTCGACTTCACGAAGTAAGTCATCAAAGTCAGTTTTAAGACCCTCCTCCATTGAATCCAGTTCCACCAACAAGGTGCGGAAGCTGGTTTCATCCTTAGGTTCTTCAGGCTCTAAGCTCTCGTCAGCCAAGGCTTGTAGGTGTTCAGGCACGGGAGCGTCGTCGAAGTCCAGAATCGGATCGGGCTCCAGCTCACGCAACTCGGCCAACGGCGGTAAGTCATCGAGGTTTTGCAGGTTGAAATGATCGAGAAAGGCTTTGGTGGTCGCAAACATCGCAGGCTTGCCGGGCACGTCGCGATAACCCACCACGCGGATCCATTCACGTTCGATCAGGGTTTTGACAATGTGACTGTTCACCGCCACGCCCCGCACGTCTTCAATCTCGCCACGGGTAATAGGCTGGCGATAGGCAATCAGCGCCATGGTTTCGAGCATGGCCCGCGAATAACGCTGCGGTCGCTCTTCCCACAACCGCCCCACCCATGGCGCAAACTTTTCGCGAATTTGCAGTCGATAGCCGGAGGCCACTTCTTTAAGTTCAAACGCTCTGCCGTCACAGGATTTACGCAGCAGGTCGAGGGCTTTTTTGAACACCGCCGGCTCAGGCCGCTCATGCTCTTCAAACAACTCAAACAGTCGCTCAAGGCTTTGTGGCTTGCCAGAGGCCAACAAAAAAGCCTCCAGCAGCGGGGCCAGTTCGCGAGGTTCAGTCAAATTCATGGTTTTAGCTCTTTATTCGGCTCGCGCCCGCACGTGGATTGCCGCAAAGGGCTCATTTTGCACCAGCTCGACCAGCGACTCTTTGACCAGTTCAAGAATGGCCATAAAGGTCACGACTACGCCCAGACGCCCCTCTTCAACGCTAAACAACTCAGCAAAGGGTACAAAACCGCCGCCTTTGAGGCGCTCCAATACTTCGCTCATGCGCTCACGGGTGGACAGGGCTTCACGGCTGACTTGGTGACTTTCGAACATGTCTGTGCGCCGCAGTACTTCGGCCATGGACATCAGCAGCTCTTCGAGCGCGACGTCCGGCACTAGCTTGCGGGCCTGCGCTTGCGGGGCATCGAGTTTTGGGACAATCACGTCGCGCCCTACCCGACTTAGGCCATCAATGCCCTCGGCAGCCGCCTTGAAACGCTCGTACTGCTGCAAGCGTCGGATCAGTTCGGCACGCGGGTCGCCTTCTTCCTCTTCGATTTCAGCCGAGCGCGGCAAGAGCATGCGCGACTTGATCTCGGCCAACATGGCCGCCATCACCAAGTACTCGGCGGCCAGCTCAAGGCGTACGGTCTTCATCAGCTCGACATACCCCATGTATTGGCGGGTGATTTCCGCCACCGGAATGTCAAGAATGTCGATGTTTTGCTTACGGATCAGGTACAGCAGCAAGTCGAGCGGGCCTTCGAAGGCATCCAGAAACACCTCCAGCGCATCCGGCGGGATGTACAGGTCCATCGGCATTTCAATGACGGCTTGGCCATAGACCATGGCAAACGGAAGTTCTTGCTGCGCGTCGGCCTGATCTTCAAGCGTTGCTGCAGTATGCAGGTCTGACATCAGGCCTCGACCATAAAGGGTGTTGGGTCGCCACAACCTTCCCGTATGACTTCGGGTTCATCATTCACTAGGCTAATAACGGTTGAGGCGTTATGACCTCCAAAACCACCATCAACTATCAGGTCGACTTGCTTTTCTAGGACGTCACGGATGATGTAAGGGTCTTCCATGGGCTCGGTTTCACCCGGCAGGATCAGCGTGACGCTCATCAATGGCTCGCCCAGTTCTTCGAGCAAGGCCAAGGCAATTGGATGCTGCGGAACGCGCATGCCGATGGTGCGTCGCTTAGGGTGCAGCAGCAGGCGCGGCACTTCACGGGTGGCATTGAGAATGAACGTGTACGGCCCTGGCGTGTGCGCTTTGAGCAAACGAAACACCTCGGTATCAACCTTGGCAAACAAGCCCAATTGCGACAAACCCGAGCACATCAACGTAAAGTTGTGTTTGTCATCTAAGTTACGCAGGCGCTTGATTCGCTCAATCGCGTTCTTGTCGCCCATTTGGCAACCCACTGCGTAGGACGAGTCAGTGGGATAAATCACCACGCCGCCCTTACGGATGATCTCAACCGCCTGCTTGATCAGGCGCGCCTGCGGGTTTTCAGGATGAATCTGGAAAAATTGACTCACGTTAAATTCCTGTTCGATCAGTGGCATCAGGTTGGTCATATTTAAATCGACACCACAATGGCGGCAGATCTTCCGGGATGGGGCGATATTCACCAATCTCGGACCAACCTCCAGGGCCGTGAAAATCACTGCCGGCAGTCACCAGCAGACCAAATTCACGCGCTAGAATCGCTAGGCTGCCCACTTGTTCAGCAGGTTGATAGCCGTTGACGACCTCTATTGCGTGACCTCCCGCTTGAATATAGTCGCCAATCAGCCGACGTCGCTTGCTACGCGTGAAATCATAGTGCGTCGGATGCGCCAAGCTGACCCAGGCGCCGGCTGCGCGCAAAGTGCCCACGGTGTCTTCAAGGCTTGGCCAATGCTGCTTAACGTCGCCCAGCTTGCCAGCGCCCAGCCATTTGCGGAACGCTTCGGCGCGGTCTTTGACATATCCGGCTTGCACCAGGTAGTCGGCAAAGTGCGGGCGGGCCGGGGCATTGCCGCTGTCGCCCAAGCCTTGCTGAATGGATCGAGCGCCTTCAAGGGCGCCCGGCATACCTTTGAGGGCCAGCTTGCGGCTGATTTCTTCCGCCCGCAGCCAGCGCCCTTCATGCAACTTGGCAATCGCATCGAGCAGTGCCGGGGCGTTGAGGTCAAAACCGTACCCCAGCACATGAATCGTTGCGCCGCCCCAGGTGCAGGACAATTCAATGCCGTTGATCAGCGTCATGTCCAATGCCAACGCCGCTGCGCGGGCTTCTTCAAGCCCCTCAAGTGTGTCGTGATCGGTCAGCGCTAGGACTCGCACACCTTTCTCGAACGCACGCGCAACCAGTACCGCCGGCGCTAATGCGCCATCAGATGCCGTGCTATGGCAATGCAAGTCTATTTCCACGGGGATTTAATAACCTCTAGCTGACGCTTTCGCTGCCATTGATGTTTGTTATTATGCCGCCACATCCTGCTTCTGGCTGCCACTGTGAAACAATTCATCGACTTCATCCCGCTGTTACTGTTTTTCGTTGTCTACAAAATCGAGCCACGCATGGTCGATTTCGCCGGGCATAGCTTCGAGTTTGGGGGTATCTTCAGCGCGACAGCGATGCTTATCCTCAGCTCCGTAGTGGTTTACGGCATTCTGTTCATCAAACAGCGCAAGCTCGAAAAGAGCCAATGGCTGACCCTCATGGCGTGCTTAGTATTTGGCAGCCTGACCCTCGCCTTCCACAGCGTCACCTTTCTTAAGTGGAAAGCGCCGGTAGTCAACTGGTTGTTTGCACTGGTATTTGCCGGTAGCCACTTTATAGGCGACAAGCCGCTGATCAAACGCATCATGGGGCACGCGTTGACCTTACCCGATGCGGTATGGGCTCGTCTGAACGTGGCTTGGATCGGTTTCTTCCTGTTCTGCGGCGCGGCCAATCTGTATGTGGCCTTTACCTATGAGAGCTTCTGGGTCGACTTTAAAGTCTTCGGCAGCTTGGGCATGACCGTGCTGTTCTTGATTGCTCAGGGCATTTATCTGTCGCGCCACCTGCATGACACCGATTCTGCACCGACCAACACTAAATCCGAGGACTGACATGCTCTACGCAATCATTTCCACAGACGTTGAAAACTCCCTTGAAACCCGCTTGAGCGTACGCCCGGCGCACCTTGAGCGCTTGACGCAACTCAAAGACCTAGGCCGTTTAGTCCTGGCTGGCCCGCACCCGGCCATCGACAGCAATGACCCAGGCCCTGCCGGTTTCTCGGGCAGCTTGGTGGTTGCTGAATTCGATTCCCTGAGCGACGCTCAAGCCTGGGCTGACGCTGATCCTTACGTAGCCGCTGGCGTTTACGCGAATGTGATCGTCAAACCCTTCAAAAAAGTCCTGCCATAATCGCCGCATCTTGGCCGGTCGCTGACGCTCACAGCGTTGGCGCTGGCTTAATCGAGTAAGCCATGAGTGACCTGTTACTGATAGATGATGACCAGGAGCTGTGCGAGCTGCTGAGCAGTTGGTTAAGCCAAGAAGGCTTTCAGGTACGCGCTTGCCACGATGGTTTGAGCGCCCGCAAGGCGTTACTTGATACCAGCCCAGACGCTGTAGTACTGGATGTAATGCTGCCCGATGGCAGTGGTCTGGAGCTGCTCAAGCAACTGCGCAACGACCACCCCGACCTGCCCGTGCTAATGCTCTCGGCCCGTGGCGAACCCTTAGACCGTATTCTCGGGCTCGAACTGGGCGCCGATGATTACCTTGCTAAGCCCTGCGACCCGCGTGAACTGACCGCCCGCCTGCGCGCCGTGTTGCGTCGCAGCCACCCTACGGCGGTGTCTAGCCAAATGGAGCTGGGCGATCTATGTTTTAGCCCGGTGCGTGGTGTCGTGACCATCAATGAACATGACATTACCTTGACGGTGTCTGAAAGCCGCCTGCTTGAAGCCTTGTTACGCCAACCTGGCGAGCCGCTGGACAAACAAGAACTCGCGCAAATTGCGCTGGGACGCAAACTGACCCTGTACGACCGCAGCCTCGACATGCACGTCAGCAACCTGCGTAAAAAAATCGGCCCGCACCCTGATGGCCGCCCGCGTATCACCGCACTGCGCAGCCGAGGCTACTTTTATAGCGCGTAGGTAACGGGCATCGACGACAAAAAAAGCGTTTATGTAAACCTCCCTCTAAAACCTCTTTACCTAAGCTTTACGCTCGGCTGACAGCCATTGACCTTGATCTCCTTAAACTGGGCGCATCCGGATTCACCGGAATCGAACCAAGGAGACACACCATGCGTAAGACTCTAATTGCTCTGATGTTTGCTGCAGCCCTGCCAACCGTCGCAATGGCTATGCCTGGTGGCGACGGCCCAATGGGTCCACGTCACGGCGCTGAACATGGTCGCGGCGATGCCCCTTACAGCCAACTGGATCTGAGCCGCGAACAGCGCCAGCAGATCGGCAAGTTGATGGGTCAGCAAATGCATGATCGCAAGCAACTGGTTGAGAAGTACCTTGAAAAGCTTCCAGCAGCCGATCAAAAAGCCTTAAAAGACGAAATCGCCGCCAAGCACCAGAAAACCCAAAGCGAGATTCGCGCGCTGCTCAAGCCTGATCAGCAAAAATCATTCGATGAAATGCAAAAGAAACGCGCTGAACGCCAAGCTGAATGGAAACAGTTCAAGGAGTGGAAAGCACAGCAAGCGCCAAAAGCGCAATAATCGACACTGTCACCCAGCCCAACGGCCTTCCGGCCGTTGGGCTTTAGTCGTTTACACCATCAACGTGTGAGGAATTACTGTGCGTTCACTGTTTTGGCGCATTCTGGCCAGTTTTTGGCTGGCGATAGCCTTAGTCGCCGGGCTGTCGATCCTGTTGGGGCACATGCTTAATCAAGATGCATGGATACTCAGCCGCCATCCCGGTCTCAATAATCTGGCGCAACAGTGGACAGAACGTTTTGAAACCCAAGGCCCAGAGGCCGCTCAAGCCTTTCTCGAACGCCGCAAACGCCGCTATCACATCGACGTGCAAGTACTCAATGAAAGCGGCGAACCGGCCGTCACCGGCACTTTCCCGCGCCGAGCAGCCGCTTGGGAAGCTCGCCAAGGCCAAGGGCACAGCAAGGAGCAACTGCCGTGGCGCCGTTTGACCGTCGAGTACACCAGCCCTAAGACCGCCGAGACCTATTTGCTGATTTACCGTATCCCTCACCCTGAGCTGGATGCCTGGCATCGTCAGAGCCTGATTTGGCCACTCAGCGCTCTGGGTATTGCGCTGGTGGTACTGACCTTATTCAGCTTGCTGGTCACGTTGTCGATCACTCGCCCGCTAAGTCGCCTGCGTGGCGCCGTACACGACCTGGGGCAAACCACTTACCAACAAAACAGCTTGGCGCAACTGGCATCACGGCGCGATGAATTTGGCGTGCTGGCCACTGACTTCAACCGTATGGGTGCGCGTCTGCAAAGTTTGATTGGCAGCCAGCGCCAATTACTGCGTGACGTGTCTCATGAACTGCGCTCACCCCTGGCACGCCTGCGCATCGCGCTGGCTTTGGCCGAACGCGCAAGCCCTGAAGACCGCGCAAAGCTCCGGCCCCTGCGGACTCGCCAGTGCGACCGTTT
>NZ_LLWH01000029.1 GCF_001411475.1 Pseudomonas endophytica
GGCCCCGAACAGCAGGGCAGCACGCGGACGGCCGCAGAATGGGCGGTGCGCCTGCACGCGGGTGATTTGGACGCCGTGGCACAGACGCAACTCGATGAGTGGTTAGCCGCTGATGCGCGTCACTCCCCGGCATTGCAGTTCGCCGAGCAAACCTGGGCGGCGATGGGGGCGTTGGCGCTGGACCCCGAAATCGCCCAACCTGCCCCGCGCCGCCAGCGCGTGGAAGCTCCCCGGCCTAGTGTGGTTAGTCGTCGCAGACGAACGTTGCATTGGGTGGGGCGTGCCGCGGTGCTGTCACTGGTCTTAGCGGTGGGTTGGCTCAGCGGGCCGACGGTGCTGATCAACATGCAGGCCGACTACCGCACGGGCGCAGGTGAAATACGCACGGTCCAGCTCGACGATGGCAGCTCGGTGGAGCTGGATGCGTCAAGTGCCATTCGCATCGACTACGACACTTACGAACGCCGCATCAGCTTGCTCGCAGGCTCGGCGGTATTTGATGTCGCACCGATGGGCGAGGCTGAGGTCAGGCCGTTTGTGGTGCAAAGTGCCGGTGGGCAAACCAAGGCTCTAGGCACGCAGTTTGTGGTGGGCCGCCAAAGCAGCGATCAAGCGTGGGTTGGGGTGTTGCAACACAGCGTGGCCGTTAGCCTAAAAAAACCGCCCATGCACGGGCCTGTTCGCAAAATCCTGCAAGAGGGGCAAAGTGCGCGTTACAGCACGCTGAATGGCGTGGAGCCCCTGCCTGATTTTGATTTGAGCGCGGCCACCAGCTGGCGACGCGGCGTTTTAGTGTTTGATCGCCAGCCGTTGGCCCACGTGATCGAGCAACTCAACCGCTATCGGTCTGGGCAGATCGTACTGGCCAACTCAGCGTTGGCGCAGCGACAAGTCAGCGGCGTCTTTCGCCTCGAAATGCTCGACAACGCCTTGCAAACCCTGACCCAAGAATTGCAGGTAAAACACCTCGAACTGGCCGGCGTCAGCCTGATTTATTAAGTCTGAAATCGGTAGGAGCGAGCTTGCTAGCGATCTTTAAAAGATCAAAAGATCGCAGCTCATCGTATTGACCTGCTGCTGCGATTTTGTTCTTTTTGAAAATTATTCGCAAAAAGCGTTACTGAGTTTTCCTCGTGAGTACGTCTTGCTAGTGAGATTCATTCTCATAACAAATTTGCACGTCTGGGGAAAACAACAATGGTCGTTAGTCAGCGCAAAGGGGCACAGCCCGTCAGTCGGTTAGCCTTGGCTGTGCATGTCGCAATCTTGGCCGTGTTAGCGGTGCAAGCACCGGTACACGCTGCTGAAAAAGCCAACATCAGTCATCAGCAAGCATTCACCGCCTTCCACATCCCGGCGCAGCCGCTGGACAAGGCAGTGCTGGTGTTTGCCGAGCAGGCCGGGTTGCAAGTGCTGTTCGATAGCCAAAGGCTACAAGGGCTGAGGTCCATTGCACTGAATGGCGACTTCAGTGCGCAAGAGGGGTTGGCTCGTCTATTGGGCGGCAACCCGGTGGAGTACCGCTTCACCGGCGAGCGCCAAGTGACCCTGACCCGCGTCAGTGGCGAGGCGCAAGGCGCGCTGGCGCTGGGCACTACGTCGGTCACCGCCAGCGAAGGCAATGGCAACAGTGCGGACTGGGTGTATCAAACCCCCGACGCCGTGGCGGTCATCACCCGTGAGCAAATCAACAAGCGCGCCCCGCGGCACGCGGCAGACATGCTGGAAGAAACCCCAGGTGTGTACACCGCGGTGGATCAACGTGACCCAGGCTTATCGGTCAACATTCGCGGCCTTCAAGACTACGGGCGGGTCAACATGAACGTTGATGGCATGCGCCAGAACTTCAACGTTAACGGCCACCAGCATCGCAACGGCGTAATGCTGATCGACCCGGAAATGGTCTCCAGCATCGAAATCGACAAGGGCTCGCAGTCGATGATGGGCGGCGCAGGCGTCATGGGCGGTATCGCTACCTTCAAAACCCTCGAAGCCAGTGACTTTTTAAAAGACGGCAAAGAGTTCGGCGGGCGCATTCGTGCGGGCAGCGGTATCGGTGAAATGGGCAACGGCACCTATTTCAACGGAGGCGGAGTATTTGCGTTTGGCAACGAGGTGGGTGACGCCTTATTTGCGGTTAGCGAGCGGCACTTTGGTAACTACAAAAGTGGTCGTCAAAATGCCGGTAATTTAGGCACTCAAATTCGTCTCAAGAACACCAACCGCGAAGCTTGGAAAAGTTGGTTGAACGATGAAGTCGGTGATGCAGGCAGTGTGACGCGCTCGCAAATGGCCAAGTTCGGGCTCAACCTGCCCAA
The DNA here is from genome assembly GCF_001411475.1 of Pseudomonas endophytica. Lineage (GTDB taxonomy): Bacteria > Pseudomonadota > Gammaproteobacteria > Pseudomonadales > Pseudomonadaceae > Aquipseudomonas > Aquipseudomonas endophytica. The sequence goes on from NZ_LLWH01000029.1 coordinate 2,319, forward strand.
CGATCAGCGCGTGCAACTCACTTACTTGAACACCGACAGCGACAGTAATGATTCATGGACCTACGGCCGAGACGATTTGAGCGGCTACGACTATGTACGCCACAGCAAAAACAACTTGAGTACCGCTAACTTCGCGGTGGATTACAGCTTCAACCCGGACAATGAACTGATTGATATCGAGGCCAAGCTGTATTACGTGGACACCCAACTGGATCGTGCTAACGCCCGTCATAACGCGACCGCCAATAACGCGTTTGATGGCTACACCGACCACTTTCGTACCGAGACGTGGGGCGCACAGGTTCAAAACACTTCACTGTTCAACTTTGATGCCTACGGCCAATTAACGTTGAACTATGGGCTTGAGCTGTATCAGGATCAGTTCTCGCCAAGCTCTAATAAAGTGCCCGCTGTCAACGAGCAGACCCTGCCTTATGTGCAAGGGGCGGATCCTTCCGGCAAGCGCACGATGGCCAGTTTGTTCAGTCATCTGGAATACGACTACAACGGTTGGTTGAACCTCAATGGTGGTCTGCGTTACGACCGTTATCGGCTGGAAGGTAAAACCGGCATGACGCTCTACGAGAAAAACGTAGTGCGTTATGAAAACGGTGTTGCGGTGATCAATACTGACCCGTCCAATCGCGTCGAGAGGACATACGACGTAGACAATGAGAGTGGTCAGTTTTCACCGACCTTTGGGATCGCCATCAAGCCTGGCGTGGACTGGCTGCAACTGTACTCACACGTGGGCAAAGGCTGGCGCCCACCGGCGGTGACTGAAGTGTTTATGACCGGGCGGCCCCATGGCGGCAACGCCCCTGAGCGGGTCTTTCCTAACCCGTTCCTTAAACCTGAAGAGTCCAAAGATTGGGAGGTGGGTTTCAATATCTTTAAAGAGTCGTTGTTCTTTGATAACGACCGTCTGGGCATGAAAGTGTCGTACTTTGATAACCGGATCAAGAACTTCTCGTTTATGCGTTACGGCGTTTACATCCCGGAAACCACCACCAGTAATTTTGGTGACTTGGCCTACGTCAATAACTTAAATGACACGCGTTTTCGCGGCGTTGAATACCAAGTTAATTATGATATGGGCCGCGCTTACGCCAACCTGAGTTACACCCATATGATCGGCAGCAACGATTTTTGCAGCAATGACTACTTCATGGGCGGTGCAAAAAAGTATGGGAAGAACCTTAAAACGTCACTGGAGCGTTATACCCGCCCGAATGGAACACAGGGTCTTCGTGTGGTCAGCGAGACTGAATGGCTCGACGATGAAAAACGAAACAACGATGTTGGCTGCGATAAGGTGATGGGCAACGCCGCTTATATGCCTGCCGACCGTGGCTCATTAACCCTCGGTGCGCGCTTCTTGGATCGACGTTTGGATACAGGCGTTCGTTTGCGTTATAGCCCAGGCAATGACAAAGACATCAACACTCACAACTATGCGAATCTCGATCAGGCGCTGTGGCCGGTTTACCGTGTGTATGACCTGTACGCAAGTTATTGGGCAACCGATGACTTAAACATTTCAGTGATCATGGAGAACGCAACTGACGAGGCTTACTTTGTTGCGATGGGCGATGCCAACAACTTGAGTTTGGCGCGCGGCCGAACCCTAAGCGGCATGCTCGAATATAAGTTTTAAGGCGCTATCAGTAGGAGCTTGCTCGCGATCTTTTGACGGTTTAAAGATCGCGAGCAATCGAGCGTCGAACGGCTCTTACCACAGGCAAGTAGCGCTAAGCGTTAGCGGCGAACCAACAACACACCCGATTCCATGTGGTGCGTCCACGGGAACTGGTCAAACACGGCGCAGCGCTCAATACGATGCGTGTCGTGCAGTTGGGCGATGTTCTCGGCCAGGGTCAGCGGGTTGCATGAGATGTACAGGATGTTGTCGAAGCGTCGCGTCAGTTCACAGGTGTCCCGGTCCATGCCGGCGCGCGGCGGGTCGACGAAGACACTGCCAAAGGCGTAGCTTTTCAGGTCAATCCCTTGCAAACGGCGGAACGGGCGGACTTCGTTCAGGGCTTCGGTCAGTTCTTCGGCCGACAGGCGCACCAGCTTGACGTTATCCACAGCGTTATCGCTGAGGTTGTTCAAGGCGGCATTCACTGAGGTTTTGCTGATTTCAGTGGCCAACACGTTACGCACGCGGGTTGCCAGCGGCAGGGTGAAGTTGCCGTTGCCGCAGTACAGCTCCAGCAAATCATCGGAACGCTCGCCCAATGCCTCGTATGCCCAATTGAGCATCTTCTGATTGACCGTGCCGTTTGGCTGGGTGAATGCGCCTTCAGGTTGTTGATAAGTGAAGGTGCGGCCCGCAATCTCAAGCTTCTCGACCACATAATCGCGACCAATCACGACACGCTTGCCTTTGGAGCGGCCAATCACGCTGACGTTAAGGTCTTTGGCCAACTGTTCGGCGGCGGTGTGCCAGTGCTCGTCCAGTGGGCGGTGATAGCACAATGTGACCATCGCATCACCGGCCAAGGTGGTTTGGAACTCCACTTGGAACAGTTTATGGCTCAGCGCTGAGCTGGCTTGCCATGCCGCCTTGAGCTGCGGCATCAATTGATTGATGCGCTGGCTGGCAATCGGGAACTCTTCGATCAGGATCGGCGTGCGCTTTTCGTCTTGAGCAAACATCGCGTAGTGCCGCTCACCGGCTTCTCGCCACAGACGGAATTCGGCGCGCAGGCGGAAGTGTTTCAGCGGTGAATCAAAAACCTGAGGCTCAGGCGCGTCGAACGGCGCTAAAAGCTCGCGCAGTCGCTGGGTCTTGGCCTCAAGTTCTAGGGCGTAGGTAGCAGAATCAAACGGCAAAGCACTCATGCGTTAAACCAACCCAGCTTGATCACAAAGAGAATCGACAGAATGATCAGCGGTGCATTCAGCTCGCGAACGCGGCCGGTCAGCAACTTGATCACCGTCCAGGAAATAAAGCCGAAGGCGATGCCGTTGGCAATGGAATAGGTGAACGGCATGGCCAGCGCGGTGATGACCACCGGGGCGGCAACGGTGACGTCGTCCCACTCGATTTCGGCCAGGCCGCTCATCATCAAGACCGCGACGAACATCAGCGCGGGCGCAGTAGCGAATGCCGGAACGCTGGCTGCCAGTGGCGAGAAGAACAAGGCCAGCAAGAACATGACACCGACCACGATGGCGGTCAGGCCCGTGCGGCCACCAGCGCTTACGCCGGCTGCCGACTCGATGTAGCTGGTGGTGGTCGAGGTGCCCAACAGCGAACCGGCCATGGCCGCGGTGCTGTCTGCGATCAGGGCGCGGCCCATTTTCGGCATGTGCCCGTCTTTGCCCATCAGACCGGCGCGCTTGGCGACGCCGATCAGGGTGCCCGAGTTGTCGAACAGGTCAACGAACAGGAAGGCAAAAATCACGCTGACCAAACCGATGTCCAGTGCGCCTTTGATGTCCAGTTGCAGGAAGGTCGGGGCCAGCGAAGGCGGCATCGACACCACGCCCCCAAATTCGGTGACACCCATTGCGATAGAGGCCACGGTCACTGCCAAAATGCCGATCAATACCGCACCGCGAATTCTCAGCGCTTCAAGGGCAACAATCAGAGCAAAGCCCAAGGATGCCAGCACCACTTTTGGCTGAGTCAGGTCGCCCATGCCTACCAGGGTCGCTTGGTTAGCCACCACGATACCGGCGTTACCCAGTGCGATCAGCGCCAAGAACAGACCAATACCGGCGGCAATGGCCGAGCGCAGTGGCAGCGGGATGCTGTTGATGATCCACTCGCGGATGCGAAAGATCGACAACAGGAAGAACAACACCGCAGAAATAAACACCGCGCCCAGCGCCACTTGCCAGGTATGGCCCAAGTGCAGCACGACGGTGTAGGTGAAGAAGGCGTTCAACCCCATGCCCGGCGCCAGTGCGATGGGGTAGTTGGCGATGATGCCCATGATCGCCGAGCCAATGGCGGCCGCCAGACAGGTCGCGACAAACACCGCGCCTTTGTCCATACCGGTTTCGCCGAGGATGCTCGGGTTAACGAAGAGGATGTAGGCCATCGCCAGGAAGGTGGTGATACCCGCAAGAATCTCGGTTCGCACATTGGTGTTATGTGCTCTGAGTTGAAACAGCCTTTCCAGCATGCCAGTCCCCATGGCGCCGCCGGCGCCGTGATTAAATCGTTTTCAACAGCAAAGCACAGACGGCTAAGGCCTGACGTTTTTCTGTCTGTCGGAAAAAGCCGCGCATCATACCAGCAGCTCGGACGTCTGGCTGCCTTGGTGACGGAACGGCGCGATGTTTTGTAACGTGGAGGGGACAGGCATACTGCGTGCCAGTTATCAGGGGGTTCCATGACGCACACCATCAACGCTTTATTCGCTTGCGCGTGTCTGTTTATAAGCGTCGGGTTAAGCGCCGCACCGGCGATGCCATTGAGCCACATCGAAATCCTCAAAGTGGTGTCTAGCACTGGTGCTGTAGAGGATGTGTCGGATGGGCGCGAGCAGACCAAAGCGCACCACGGTGGCCCGCATCTCAAGGTGTTTGTGCTAGAGCGTGGCTACGGCGGCCAGCCCACGGGGACGTTTGATGGCCAAGCGGTAAACGGTGGGCGCACCCCGGTTTGCAATAAAGGTGAGGGATTAGTGACCTGTGATGGTTCAGGGACCACAGTCGGTTACCTTTACACCTTCGATTTGGGTAACAAACAGGGCGGCTGGTTCCAGTTCAGTAACACTTCGCTGGTGGCGCCCTTCACCCGGCTGGCTGCGCAGCTTTATATACGGTAGGTCGCGCTCGATTGCCTCGCGATCTTTTGATCTTTAAAAGATCGCAGCCCTCGGCAGCTCCTACAGGGGGGGCGTCAATGTTTTTAGTCTTCAACCAAACGGTCGCGTTTGGCCAACCCTGGGAATAGCTTTATCCACAGGCCAGCAATGAATAGCGTGCCGACCCCGCCCAACACCACCGCAGGTACAGTGCCCAGCCAGTGGGCTGTAACCCCGGATTCAAACTCACCCAGTTGATTGGATGCGCCGATAAACAGCCCGTTGACGGCACTGACCCGGCCACGCATTTCGTCTGGGGTTTCCAGTTGCACAAAGGAGGCGCGAATAACCATGCTGATCATGTCGGCGGCGCCCAGTACCACCAACACCGCCATCGAAAACCAAAACGAGGTCGACAATCCGAAAGCAATGGTCGCGACCCCAAATACACCCACGGCGGTGAACATGGTGCGCCCCACCTTGCGCTCAAACGGGAACCGCGCCAGCCACAATGACATCAGCAGTGCGCCGACCGCGGGCGCTGAGCGCAGCATGCCCAAGCCCCACGGGCCGGTGAGCAGAATGTCTTTGGCAAAGACCGGCAACAGCGCGGTCGCACCGCCTAGCAACACGGCGAACAGGTCCAACGAAATAGCGCCGAGGATGTCCGGGCGGCTGCGGATAAAGCGAATCCCGGCCAGCAGCGAGTCCATCGTGGCTTTGCCTTTATTCAGCGCCAGTTGACGCGCTGGCAGGTTGCTCATTAACAGTGCAGCAATCAGGTAAAGCGCCACGCTGGGGCCGTACACCCAGACGCTGCCAAACGCATACAGCAAACCGCCAAACGCCGGCGCAACGATGGTTGCCGACTGCTGAGCGGCCTGCGCCGCTGCCACGGCGCGAGGAAATAACGCCACGGGCACAATCGAGGGCAACAGGGCTTGAGTGGTGGGCATTTCGAAGGAGCGGGCGGCACCCAATAAAAAGGCCAGGATGAAGATCATTTCACGGGTGATATGGCCGTTGATGCTGCTAATTGCCAGCGTCAGGGCAATCATCGCTTGCAGCGACTGACAGAGTGCGGCCACCCGGCGACGATCATAGCGGTCGGCCACATGCCCGGTGTGCAACATAAACAGCACCCGTGGCGCGAACTCGATCAGCCCCACCCATCCCAAGTCCATCACGTTACCGGTGAGCTGGTAGAGGTTCCAGCCAATGGCAACGGTCAGCATCTGAAAGGCGCTGGCGGTGAAGATGCGGGCAAACCAGAAGGCCACAAAAGGCCGATGATGGCGTAACAGAAGGGGTTGGTTAGACATTGACTGGTCGTGGCAGAGGTCGGGATGGTCGAGATTATCACTTTTCTGTAACAAAGAATGACTCGTCTGTATCCATTCTTAAAACAGCTGTGTAGTCGCCCAAAGATTGGTTTCTGAGCTTCAAACGTGTTGGTTTTGGCTGTCTATTTCGAGGCCTGGGACAACCTGTCACGCGACAACCAACCACATTAGCCACTTCCCAAGAATGGACTACTCTTTCAGCAATGTTTGATCCAGGTCAAAACTCATAGGGCTTTAACTTGGAATGAACACCCAGCTGCAACCCCCTAACGCAGTGGTTAAGCGAGCGAAAGCAGATTCGCAATGGCCATTACGCGGGGCTGTTGGGCACCGGCGCCCTGCCAGTGCCCTGACAACCTGATACCTGATAGAGGAAGACATATGTTCGGTTTGGAGGCCCTCGATCTCGCCCGAATTCAGTTCGCGTTTACCGTCTCGTTCCACATTCTGTTTCCAGCCATCACCATCGGTCTTGCCAGTTATCTCATGGTGCTCGAAGGTATGTGGCTGAAAACCCGTGACGATACCTACCGCGATCTGTACCACTTTTGGTCGAAGATCTTTGCAGTCAACTTTGGGATGGGTGTGGTATCTGGTCTGGTCATGGCGTATCAGTTCGGTACTAACTGGTCGCGCTTCTCTGACTTCGCAGGGGCGGTTACTGGGCCACTGCTGACGTACGAAGTCCTCACCGCCTTCTTTTTGGAGGCGGGTTTTCTGGGCGTCATGCTCTTTGGTTGGAACCGTGTCGGGCGCGGCATGCACTTCTTCTCCACCATCATGGTGGCGGCCGGTACGCTCATGTCGACCTTCTGGATTTTGGCATCCAACAGCTGGATGCAAACCCCACAGGGCTTCGAAATCATTGATGGTCGTGTGATCCCGGTTGATTGGTTGGCGGTGATCTTCAACCCCTCGTTCCCGTACCGCTTGGCGCACATGGCCACCGCAGCCTTTGTGGCCACCGCGTTCTTTGTCGGGGCTTCTGCCGCTTGGCATCTATTGCGAGGGCGCAACACGCCTGCCATTCGCCGGATGTTCTCGATGGCCATGTGGATGGCCTTGGTGGTTGCGCCGATTCAAGCCTTTATCGGTGACGCTCACGGTTTGAACACGCTGAAGTATCAGCCGGTCAAAATCGCCGCGATTGAAGGCCACTGGGAAAACGTCCCCGGCCAGCCTTCACCGCTGATCCTGTTCGGCATTCCCAACATGAAAACCGAAACCACGGATTACAAGATTCAAGTGCCGTACTTGGGCAGTTTGATCCTGACCCATAGCTTGGATAAACAAATCCCGGCGATGAAGGACTTCCCGGCGGCGGACCGCCCCAACTCCACCATCGTGTTCTTTACGTTCCGCATCATGGTGGCCTTGGGCATCTTGATGATCTTTATCGGTCTGTGGAGCCTGTGGCTGCGCAAACGCGGCACGCTGTATGAAAATCGCTCGTTCTTGCATCTTGTGCTGTGGATGGGGCCGTCCGGGTTGATTGCGATTTTGGCGGGCTGGTTTACCACTGAGGTGGGGCGTCAACCGTGGGTGGTCTACGGGTTATTACGTACCGCAGACGCCTCGTCTAATCACAGCTTTACGCAAATGAGCATCACCCTAATTCTGTTTGTACTGGTGTACTTCTCGCTGTTTGGGGTCGGTATTGGCTATATGTTGCGCTTGGTACGCAAAGGTCCGATTGCCCACGAGGGTGATGATCAACCTAGCGGTGGCCCTGGCCAACATCGTACGCCTGCCCGTCCTTTATCGGCTGCTGTTGAAAGCACCGATAAGGGTTACAGCGACAGCCTGAAGAAGGGGAACTGAGTCATGGGTATTGATCTGCCACTTATCTGGGCAATCATCATTATCTTCGGGGTCATGATGTATGTCGTCATGGATGGCTTCGACCTAGGGATCGGTATTCTCTTCCCCTTTATCAAAGGCGAGAAAGACCGTGATGTGATGATGAACACCGTTGCGCCTGTCTGGGACGGCAATGAAACTTGGCTGGTACTGGGCGGTGCGGCGTTGTTTGGCGCGTTTCCGCTGGCTTACTCAGTGGTGCTGTCGGCGCTGTATCTGCCGCTGATCCTGATGCTGGTCGGAGGGTATCCCGGTGGTCAACCGTGAGTTTGCTGGTGGCGGGTTGGACTGGTTGTCACCGTTTAGTTTGTTCTGCGGGCTCGGGCTGATCGTGGCTTATGCCTTGCTCGGTTGCACTTGGCTGATCATGAAAACCGAAGGCCCTTTGCAAACGCGCATGCATAATCTTGGCCGACCATTGGCCGGGGCGTTGCTGGTGGTGATGGGTATTGTCAGCCTGTGGACGCCGTTGGCACACCCGGATATTGCCGAGCGCTGGTTCACTTTGCCTAACCTGTTCTGGTTCTTGCCGGTGCCGATTCTGGTACTGGTCACCCTGTATGGTTTGTTCAAGGCGATTGCCCGCAACGCGCATTACACGCCGTTTCTGTTGACCTTGGTGCTGATCTTCTTGGGTTACAGCGGTTTGGGGATCAGTTTGTGGCCAAACATCATCCCACCGTCGATTTCGATCTGGGAGGCTGCCGCACCGCCGCAAAGCCAAGGCTTTATGCTGGTGGGTACGTTGTTCATCATCCCGTTCATCTTGGGTTACACGTATTGGAGCTACTACGTGTTCCGCGGCAAAGTGACCCACGAAGACGGTTACCACTAGATGTAAATGCCGCTGCGCCCCAACGGGCGCAGCCTTTTCTACAGAGGAGTGCCTGACCATGGCCGGCAAAGATTATTTAAACGATGTGCAAGAGTGCGAGAAGAAACCCTTGTGGCAGCGCATTGGCTGGATGTTGCTGATCTGGACCGCCAGTGTGGCGAGCCTAGGGCTGTTTGCCATGCTGATCCGCATGTTTATGACCGCAGCGGGCATGAAAAGCCACTGATCTACCTTCGGAGCGAGCGTGCCTCGCGATTTCTTGTGGGTTTAAAAGATCGCAGGCTGCGCCAGCTCCTACGAAAATGGACTGCCCCCAAAAAGTTGGACACATATCCAACTTTTTGGGGTTTCAACATGAGCAAGTACACAGCGCAA
>NZ_LLWH01000030.1 GCF_001411475.1 Pseudomonas endophytica
AGGCACAAAGGCTGCGATCAACTGCTGGCAGTCGTAATACCATCGCGCACGGTGTTTGGGTGCATCTCTATTTTGTAGGAGCTGGCGCAGCCTGCGATCTTTTGATCGCAACATCAAAAGATCGCAGCCTGCGCCAGCTCCTACGCGGAATATTTGTCTGCCAACGCACCGCTGTTGTTTTCCACTAAGATTGCACCCTGTTTGGCTCAATGCTGGCTAGTGGGAACAACGGCTGGCACTTTGAGTCTTATCGTTAGTTTTGCTGTTCCTGTGCGGGCAGCTTTTTGGTTCAAGAGGTTGATCTGATGAAAAAGTTGAACGCAGTAGCATTGGCAACATTGATGAGTGTGGCGGCAAGCCCAGTATTTGCCGCAGGTTTTAACCTGAACGATGCCGCCGGTATTTTGAGCCAAGTCCAAGGCGGCAACAGCGCAAGCTCTGACAAGTCTGTGCAGGCACTGGCGCTGCTGACCAAAGCCCAGCAAATGGGGGTTAAACCCGAGCAAGCCGCCGGCGGTGTTGGGGCGATGTTGAGCCTGGCTAAAAACCAGTTGACCACCAATGACTACGCCGCCCTGACCCAGCAAGTACCGGGTATCAGCAAGGTCACTGGCGCCGGTGCCTTGACTCAACTGAGCCAATTTAGCGCCAAAAACCCGCAGCTTCAGGCCCTTGTCGGCCAGATCAACCCAGTCAGCTCGGACGCCAAAGTGGCGGTTAGCAATGTCACCAACAAGTCGCAACTGGACAGCGCGTTTGAAGCGCTGGGCATGAACAGCAGCATGGTTCAGGAGTTTGCGCCGTTGATCACTCAGTACTTGGGCCAACAGGGCGTTGCCAGCCCACTGCTGACCACCTTGGGTTCGCTCTGGGGTATCTAAGGAACGGTCGCTCTAAGCACGCCTTCTCACTATTCGCCCCATCCCTGTAGGAGCTGCCGCAGGCTGCGATCTTTTAAAACATCAAAAGCTCGCGAGCATTGAGCGTCGACCGGCTACTCCTACAGGTGAGTACAGGATTCTTTAAAGGAAATGCCCTCTATGAAGTCTGTTCTTGCTTTGTTGTCTGTATTAGCGCTGCCGGTGATGGCTGCCGAACCGACGCTGTATGGGCGTTATGAGTACATCAAACTGCCGGAAATCGGCGAGACGCTCAAAGCCAAGATGGACACCGGCGCCTACACGGCTTCGCTGTCGGCCAAAAATATCCAGACCTTTACCCGTGATGGTGAAGAATGGGTGCGTTTTCAGCTAGCCACTGAGGGTGCCGACAGCAAGGTGTATGAGCACAAAGTGTCACGCATCAGCAAAATCAAAAACCGCGCTGATGAAGACGAAGACAAAGATGAAGTCAGCGTGGCAAAACGCCCGGTGGTGGATCTGGACCTGTGCCTGGGCAATGTCAAACGCACGGTCGAGGTCAACCTCACCGACCGTAGCAACTTTAACTACCCGTTGTTGATCGGCGCCAAAGCCCTGCGTGAGTTCGGCGCGGCGGTGAACCCGGCGCGCCGCTATACGGCGGACAAGCCGAGCTGTTGAGGGGCCTGCAACCGGGTTAAACGCCCGGTCGCCATTGCCCTACAACAGAGTACCCGGTTGTTTTATCGTCAAGTTCACCGTGAAACCCTATTACGCGCTCCCGACAGTAGAAGAGTTGGGTGTCTTCACTTGCTGGTCGTAAAGCAACTAAGAGGTTTTGGAGCGTTTGAGCAGCCCGCGCACGCTGATCCATGCCGGGATGCCCAAACCGATCCAGCTCAGGGCGTCCCAAGCGCCGTCGCCGAGCAGGGCGGCAAACAAACCCATGGCGCTGACGAGGGCAATCGCTAAGGGGATGGAAAACACTTTCCAGAAGCTGGACCGGCGCGGTTTCATAGGGCGTTCTCCTTAGCGGCTTTGCGCCGCACCCACCACAGGTACAGGCCGCTGACGAGGACGATGATGGTCAGCAGGTCGAGGGCCGCCCAGAGTATTTTCATCGACATCCCGCCGTAGTCGCCAAAGTGCAGGGGCTGGGACATGCCCATGGCGTCCATGTACCACGGCCGGGTACCGACGGCGGTAACGCTCAGGTCAGTGGCGTCGATCAGAACTGGGGTCAGTAGGTGGGAGGTCAGGTGGCTGCTGCCTTTCATGAACACGGCGTAGTGGTGCTCGCTGGAGAAGCGCGTCCCCGGGAAGGCGATAAAGTCCGCTTGCATGTCGGGGGCGGCGTCGGCGGCGATGTCCAACAGGCGGCTGGCCGGGGCGAGTTGGGTCAGTGGCGGCTCATCACGGTAAGGTTCGACCATGGCGCTGAGGGTGTCGCTGCGCCAAGCGTCGATGATCAGGTCGGCGCAGGCGCTAATCACCCCGGTCACGCCCACCACCAGTGCCCAGGTGAGGGTCACGACACCGATCAGGTTGTGCAGGTCGAGCCAACGTACGCGTTTGGATTTGCCTGTGCGCACGGTGGCGAACTCATTGCGTCGCATAAACGGTAGGTACAGCACGGTGCCAGAAATGATCGCCAGCACAAACAGGGTGCCCATCAAGGCCAGCAGCAGTTTGCCGGGCAGGCCCGCGAACATGTCCACGTGCAGGCGCAACATGAACATCATGAAGCCGCCGTTGGCCGAAGGGACTTCCAGTGCTTGGCCCGTGCGGGTGTCGAGCATAAAGGTGTGAGAGGAGTTGGGCTCAGTGCCTGCTGTCGCGGCCATGATGGCGATGACGGCGTTGGGCTCGTCGTCTTCCCAGCCAAAGTACTGCATGACCTCACCCGGCCGATGCGTCTCGGCGGCGCGTACCAGTTGCTGCAAGTCCAGGTGTGGCGTGCCTTCGGGCAGCGTTTGGAGCTGCGGTGCATTGCCGATCAGGTGCTCGATTTCATGGCTAAAAATTAACGGTAAGCCGGTGAGCGCCAGCATCAGCAAGAACGCGGTGCAGATCAGGCTGGTCCACGTATGAATAAAGGACCAACGGCGAATGGTTTTGCTTTTCATGACAGTCCTAAATGAATACACCCCCGTAGGAGCAGCCGCTGGCTGCGATCTTTTGATCTTGAACGTCAAAGGATCGCAGCCTGCGGCAGCTCCTACGGGGCAGATTTAGCGAGTTACCACTTATAGTCGACGCTGGCCATGATGTTGCGGCGATCACCGTAGTAGCAGTAGAAGCCATCACAGGTCGACAGGTATTGCTTGTCGAATACGTTGTTGGCGTTAACCGAGACGGTGGCGCCTTTAAGGGTCTGGCTGACTTTGCCTAAGTCGTAATGGACAGCGGCGTCATAGACGGTGTAGGCCTTGGCGTGGCCGTACGCAACGTCTGTCACGTAGTTCATGCTGCCAATGGCGATGTTGTCGGTTTCGCCGATGTAACGCGCACCCAAGCCAATGCCGAAGCCTTCCAGTACGCCTTTGTGCCACGTGTAGTCAGCCCAGATCGAGGCTTGGTGTTCTGGGGTCAACGGCAGTGGGCGATTTTTGTCCTTCGGGTCCGAGACTTTGGTCATTTTGGTGTTGGCGTAGGTGTAGGCGGCGGTCAGTTTGAGGTTGTCGTTGACGTTACCCACGGCCTCCAGCTCTAGGCCGCGTACATTCGCTTCGCCCAATGGACGGCTCACCCCTAGCGAATCGCTGAGGACGATATTTTTACGGGTCAAGTCATACACGGCTGCGGTGAAAAGTATTCCGCTGCCCGGTGGCTGATACTTAACGCCCACTTCGTATTGTTTGCCGGTGCCCGGCTTGAACGCCTTCCCACCAAAGCCACCGGGCTCGGCTTGGAACGACTCGGCATAGGACACATAAGGGGTGAAGCCTGAGTCGAACACGTAGCTCAGCGCGGCATTACCGGTGAAGGCGCTGTCGTCGCGTGTGTCGTGGGCGTCGTTGAGGTTGTAGAAGGTGGTGTCTGTGTGCAGCCAGTCTTGGCGCCCGCCAACGGTCAAACGCCAGTTATCTAGGGCCATTTGGTCTTGTAGGTAAAGACCTGTGTCGCGGGTTTTCTGGTTGTAGTCGTTGTAGGCGGTGTAGGGAACATTGCTGAAATCTTGCCCGTAGATCGGGTTGATGATGTTACTGACCGGGGCTGGCCCGTATTGCCATTTGTAGCGGGTGTCGACGCGCTGATGATCGAGGCCGATCAGCAGCGTGTGCTTCAGTGCGCCGGTATTGAAATCGGCTTGCAGGTTGTTGTCGACGGCAAACTGGTTGATGTCTTCGTCCACGATGTTTGCCCCGCGCTGGACGGTGCCATCATCGGCCACCGAACCGAAGTAGCCACCGGCGGTGATGCTCTGAAAGGACAAGTCGCTTTTGGTGTAACGCAGGTTCTGGCGGAACTGCCAAACGTCGTTTAGCTGATGTTCAAACGCATAGCCGAGTGCGTAGTAGGTTTTATCGTAGTACTCCCACTTCGGGTCACCGAGGTTCTTGTGGTACTTCACGTTGCCCGCAGGGGTCGACACCAAGGTGCCCTGAATCGGCAAGAACTGGCTGGTGGTGCTGGTGTCATCGCGGTTGAACTGGCTGAGGAAGGTCAGCTTGGTATCGGGGTCGATATTCCACGTCAGGCTCGGGGCGATGTTGTAGCGCTTGTCATCGGTGTGCTCGATCGTGGTGTTGCCGTCACGCACCACGCCGCTAACGCGATACAGAAAACGCCCTTCATCATCCATCGGTCCCGTGCTGTCAAAGCTGATCTGTTTACGCTGGTAGCTGCCGATTTGTAGTTGTACTTCATGGCTGGCGACGTCTTCTGGGCGACGGCTGACCATGTCTAACAAGCCGCCCGCAGGTGTTTGCCCGTAAACCGATGACGCTGGACCGCGCAGCAAGGCAACGCGCTCTAGGTCCCAAGTTTCGAGCTTGGGCATGGTGTAGGAACCCTTGGGCAGCGGCAGGCCGTCGAGGAACTGGGTGGGCTCAAAACCGCGCACTTTTAACCATTCAGCGCGACTGTCACTGCCATAACTGCTGGCGGTGACACCGGGCATGTAGCGCACGGCATCGTCGAGGTTCTGTACGGCGCGGTCTTGCATCTGGCTGCGCGTGGCGACCGAGATCGAGCGCGGTGCCTCTGCCAACGCGGTGTCGGTCTTGGTGCCCGCTGCTGAGCGTTGGGCGAGGTAGCCGTCGACTGGCCCCCAAGCGCTTTCGTAACTGCCTTGACCGGAGATGGTGGTGGCTTCTAGGGCGACAACGCCTTGTGGGATGGCGATTAGGGTGTAGCTGCCGCCACTGCCCGGTACGAGCTGCAACCCCGTCCCGCGCAACGCCTCACGCAGGGCGGTGATGGGCTCGAATGTGCCTTGGACCGGGGCTGAGGTTTTGCCTGCCAGCAACGCCGGGTCCATGGCCAAGGTGAGATTGGCTTGGCTGGCGATTTGGTTCAGCGTGGCGGCCAATGGCCCGGCGCCAAGGTTGTAGCTGCGCGAGGTGGCGTTTTGCTCGGCGGCGATCAGCGAGGTGCTGGTCAGCGGGGCACAGAAGGCCATGGCAACGGCCAGCAGGCTAGGGCGCAACAAGGTGTCGAGGGTGCGTGACATTCGGCGAGTTCCTGAATGGAAATGTTTCTCAATGCCTATGTGCCGAACGAAACGTGGAAAGTGATAGGGCTAATTGAAAATAATTGTGATTCGGGGGGTTAGGGCTTGGGGCTGACGGTGATCCACCACGGGGTGTGCTGCTCAATACTGATCGGTAAGGTCGGTTGCAGGGCGTTAAGGGCCACTTGCAAATTGTTCAACGGGAAGCTGCCGGTGATCCGCAGGTCGGCCACTTGCGGGTCAATACCCAAGTAGCCCCGGTGATAACGATTGAGTTCGCGCACCATGTCGGCCAAGCGCACGTTGTCGAGTACCAGCATGCCGCGGGTCCAGGCATCGGCCCCGGCGGTGACACTGGCCGCTTGGCTCAAGTGGTCACGCTGCATGAGGACTTGTTGGCCTTCGTTGTAGATGACTTCGCTGTCGCTGTCTTCGGGGTGCGCGGCAACGCGTGATTGCAGCACGCTCAGGCGGGTGCCGTGTTCTTCGCGCTTAACCAGAAACCGCGTGCCTAATGCCCGCAAGCTGCCGTCACGGGTTTGCACGATAAAAGGCCGCGGATCGCCGTGCCCGGTCTGCACCATGATCTCGCCGTCTTGCAGGATGATGCGCCGCGTGTCGGCATCAAACCGCACATCCACCGCGCTGTGGGTGTTGAGGTTGATGACGGTGCCATCGGCCAATTGAAGTTGGCGTTGCTCGCCGGTAGCAGTGCGCTGGTCGGCCAGCCAGTAATCAATAGGCAGGTGGTTTTTGCCCGCCAACAGTGTCAGCCCACACACCAGCGCCAGGCTCGCCAGGCCCGTGCCGATCTTGCGCACGCGCTGCTGTAAGCCGCTGCGGGCGTTGCGCAGGGCATTGCGTGCGGGTCGGCTGACGTTGCTGAAACGGTGGTCGAGCATGCCTAACTGTTGCCATGCACGAGCGTGTTCTTCGCAGGCGTCATACCACGTGTCGAATTCGGCCTGTTGCACGGGGCTGCCATTGCCGCAGTCTAGGCACAGTTGCCACGCAATGGCGGCGTCAAGGACGCGGGCCGACACCGGTTTGGAACTGACCGCGCTCACGTGGGCTCGCCATACAGCGCGATGTAGCACTGACGCATGCCTTGGGCCAAGTACTGACGTACCCGAGGCACCGACACGCCTAGGCGTTCAGCGATTTCAGCGTGGGCCAAGCCATCGAGGCGGCTATAAAGGAAGGCCGCACGCGACTTACTCGACAGCTTGCCGAGCAGGCGGTCGATGGCTTTGAGGTCTTCGAGGATCAGGTGCTGTTCTTCTGGCGAGGGGTGCTCGGCTTCGGGCAGCAGCATCAGTTCGGTGAAGTAAGCCTGCTCGAGGGCGGCGCGGCGAAAGTAGTCAAACAGCAACCCTTTGGCGATAGCCGCCAAAAAAGCTCGCGGTTCACGCGGTACGGTCAGTTCAGTACGCCCCAGCAGACGCACAAACGTGTCTTGGCTCAAGTCCTCAGCCCGCTGCGGGCCCGCCACATTGCGCCGCTGTTAACTAACGATAATTATTCGCGATTGTGTCAGGTCGTACCGGCCCACGCAATTGACGCTCATCGGGTGGGGGGCAGTCCAGTTCGTAGGAGCTGGCGCAGGCTGCGATCTTGAAAAGATCAAAAGCTCGCAGCCTGCGGCAGCTCCTACGGTTTGTTGGCGTTTACGACAGTTGTGGTGTTTTTAGAAGCTGTGGGTCTGTTTGCGCCGCTGCCACTGATTGAGCCGCTGTTGCAGGGCTAAGGGGCTGTCGAGGTGTTGCGCGCGAGCGCGGTTGAATAGGATGAGGGCCAGTTCGGCAGTGGCCAATGCATCGGCGCTGGCGTTGTGGCGCTCTTCTACTTGAAGGTTGAAGTGTTTGATCCAGTTGTCTAGCCCCGCTTCGCGCAGGTCAGCCTGCGGGCATAGCATGGGCGCCAATGCCGCGACGTCCATAAAAGTGTGCTGCAGGCGATCACCCAAGCTGTCTTTGAGAGCGCGAGTGAGCATGTGTTGGTCGAACGGGGCGTGGAAGGCCAGTAACGGGCTGTCACCGACAAACGCCATAAAGTCGAGCAGGGCTTCGGCCGGATCACTGCCTGCGGCAATCGCACTGGGCCCTAGGCCATGCAGCAAAACGCTAGGGCTGAGGGGGTTGTCGGTGCGCAGTAAGGTGCGCTCGAACGCTTGGCTCAGGTCGATTGCGCCGTCTTCGATGACCATCGCGCCAATCGACAACACTTGGTCGCGATTAAGGTGTAGCCCGCTGGTTTCCAGGTCGACCACGACCCAGCGCTGGGCGCGCAGCGTGTGCTCGGCCAACTCGGCAGGCTTGGGTAACTGCAACAGTCGTTGCTGCTGAGCGAGGCTTAAGGTCGGCGCTTTGCGCGGCAGTAGCCAAGAAAATAGGCTCATAGCTGATACCGCAGGGCGAGGCTGCTTTGCAGGCGTTGGGCTTGGCGAAGGGCTTCTCGCAAGATGCGCCGATCCAATTGGTTGAGGTTGTCGGGGTCGACCCGGTTGGAGTACGGGCGGTTTTGTCGGGTCTGCAATTGATGCTGTTGCATGCGGGTCTGTTGAATAAAGTGATACGCCTCTTCGTAGGCCGCGCCGTCCAGCGGCTCGATCACGCCCAAGGTGATGAGCTGGCGCAGGCGCTCAAGGGTGTTAATGGCGGTAACACCGTGGGCCAGCGCCAGTAGGCGAGCACCGTCGACAAACGGCGCCAGACCTTGGATTTTGAGGTCTAGGGTGGCTTTTTCGCCGCTTTTGCGCTCCAGCACAAACTCGCGAAAGCGTCCCACTGGTGGGCGATGGCGCAGCGCGTTGTCGGCCATCATGCGCTGAAATAAGCGGTTGTCGGCGACTTGCGCAAGGATCCCGCGGCGCAGTTGCTGGCAGCCTTGCTCGTCGCCCCAGACCACGCGCAGGTCGAAGTAGATGCTGAAGGCCAGTAGGTTCTGTGGCGTGGCCTCGCGGATAAACGCCGCAAAGCGTCGCGCCCATTCGGCACGCGACAAGCACAGCTCGGGGTTGCTGGCCATGATGTTGCCTTTGCACAGGGTGAAGCCGCAGGCCGCGAGGTGGGTGTTGATCTGTTGCGCAATGGGCAGCAGGCGTTGACGAATCTGCTCTGCGTGCGCCGCATCGTCGGCTTCAAACAAAATGCCGTTGTCTTGATCAGTGTGCAGGGTTTGCTCGCGCCGCCCTTCGCTGCCGAAGCACAGCCAAGTGAACGGCACGCCGGGGTCGCCTATTTGCGCCAGCACCAGTTCGATCACTCGGCACACGGTGTGGTCGTTGAGCAGGGTGATGATGTGGGTGATCTGGGTCGATGAAGCGCCGTGGGCCAGCATGCGCTCAACCAATTGGCTGATTTCACCACGCAGGTTGATCAGGGTGTCCAGACGTGGCGCGTGGCGGATGGTGCGGGCCAGATGCACCAAGTCGACGCGTTGCAGTGAGAACAGGTCCCGCTCGGACACCACGCCACACAAGCGCTGCTCTTTGACCAAGCATACGTGGGCGATGTGGCGCTCGGTCATGGCTATTGCGGCATCAAAGGCGCTGTGGTCGGGGGACAGATAAAACGGCTCGGCGGTCATGTGTGCCGCGATGGCTTGACCAAAGTCTTCTATGCCGTTGGCCACCACTTGGCGCAAGTCTCGCAGGGTGAAAATCCCCAGCGGTGCTTTGAGCGCGTCAACGATCACGATGCTGCCCACTTGTTGGTCGTGCATCAGCCGCACGGCTTCACGCAGGGCGGTCTCTGGGCTACAGGTGACCGGATGGCGCATGGCCAATTCACCCAGCCGGGTGTTGAGCGAGTATTGCGTGCCCAAGGTTTCAACGGCTTTTTGCTGAACTTGCCGATTGACCTTGTCGAGTAAGCTGCTGACCCCGCGCAAAGCGAAGTCGCGAAATTCCTCAGACAGGGCAAAGACTTTGATAAACGCGGCCTTGTTCAGTTGCAGGCAGAAGGTGTCTTCGGCGGCCAAGTGTTCAGTGCGGGTGGCCCGCTCTCCGAGCAAGGCAGCGAGGGGGAAACACTCCCCCGCGGTAATTTCAAACGTGGTTTCGGCCACGCTGCGGCCCTGATGCGTGCGCTCGCCCACCACGCGGCCTTGTTTAACGATATAAAAATGCTCGACCGACCCGTCTTCTGGCCCAATGATTCGATCTGCTGGGCCATAGAATCGCAGTTGGCACTGTTCAACCAAGAAGGCCAGGTGAGTGTTTTCCATTTGGTTAAACGGCGGGAATCGCTGCAAAAACTGCACAGTCCCGTGGATGTTCTGTGACACCGCCGTTTTACCTGCCTGGAGAAACGCATCTGATTGACTCATGACCGTTACCGCATTGTTGATTGTTGTTGTTATGACGGGGCGCGGCCCCTGCTACCCTTCATGCTCGGTGGTCTGCACGCGGGTGCCCATTGGACGTAAGTCTAGGGAGCCTGCTGGCGCGCCACAATTTGTGGGCTTTTTATGCAAATGAGTGTGTGTCTACTTGGAAATAGTTGTGTCTCAGTGCACATTGAGCGCAGTTAGGGATAACTGACTGAGCTGCTTGGTTTTTTAACCTTTTGCACGTTTTTGAGACGGATATGACAGATCACGACATTTTGACCGACGCCGAACGAGAAGCCCTGAACGAGGTTATGCTGGAGCCTCCTGAGGTCGAGCGCTCCCTTTTGATCGTGGAGGATGATCCCGATTCGCGCTCTGTGTTGTCGGAGTTTCTGGCTCTCAACGGCATCCACTGTGTCACAGCGAGCAACGAGGAAGAGGCACTGAAGTTGCTGAAATCTGACTCGTCAATCGGGATGATGCTGACGGATTTGCGCATGCAACCCCATGACGGCTTGCACTTGATCCAGGAAGTGCACAAGTCGGAGCGGGCGCAGTTGCCGATTGCCATCATGTCGGGGGATGCAGAGGTGCGGGATGTGATTGAAGCGCTGCACCTAGGCTTGGTGGACTTTCTGCTCAAACCTATTGATACGAATATGCTGCTGGAGGTAGTCAACAAAGAATTAAAACGCTAAGCGCTGACGCGGAACGAAGGCTGCGAGCTTTTAAGATCAAAAGTTCACAGCCTGCGGTAGGGCCTACGCGTTTTTAGCTTTGAACTCGCGACGACGACGGTGCAGTACGGGCTCGGTGTAGCCATTAGGCTGTTTAGTGCCTTCGATCACCAACTCGACCGCCGCCTGGAAGGCGATGTTGCTGTCGAAGTCGGGTGCTAGCGGACGGTACAGCGGGTCGTTGGCGTTTTGGCGATCAACCACCGGCGCCATGCGCTTTAGGCTTTCAAGCACTTGGGCCTGAGTAACGATGCCATGACGCAGCCAGTTGGCGATGTGCTGGCTCGAAATACGCAGCGTTGCACGGTCTTCCATCAGGCCGACGTCGTTGATGTCTGGCACCTTAGAGCAACCGACCCCTTGGTCGATCCAGCGCACTACGTAACCCAAAATGCCTTGTGAGTTGTTGTCCAGTTCGTTCTGGATTTGCTCAGGCGTCCACTGTGGGTTCACAGCCAGCGGGATGGTCAGGATGTCGTCCACCGAGGCCGGCGTGCGTTTGGCCAACTCGGCCTGACGCGCAAACACGTCAACCTTGTGGTAATGCAGCGCGTGCAAGGCGGCCGCCGTCGGCGAAGGCACCCACGCGGTGTTGGCACCGGCCAATGGGTGGGCGATTTTCTGTTCGAGCATCGCTGCCATCAGGTCGGGCATGGCCCACATGCCTTTGCCGATTTGTGCACGGCCTTGCAGGCCCGTGTTCAAACCCACATCGACGTTGTTGTTTTCGTAGGCACCAATCCACTTCTCGCCCTTCATGTCAGCCTTGCGCACCACCGG
>NZ_LLWH01000031.1 GCF_001411475.1 Pseudomonas endophytica
CTGATCCAGTGCGGGTAGCGCCTCACTCAGCCGCTGCAACAGCGCTTTGACCTGCTTGCGTTTGGCCAGGTACCCGGTCGGCCCAGGCTTGGGGTGGGCGCTGTCCCAATACTGCTCGACCATCCCGGCTAACAGGCAGAGCGCATCAGCCCACTGCGGCCATTGCCGGGTACGCAGCCAGACCGTCTGCAGATGGGCAGCAATACGAAAGTGCTTGCACTGGGTTGCTAGGTACTGACGCGCTGCTTCGTCGATATAGGGCCAGTCAATACGAGCCTCGTGCAGACCGCCGAGCTTGACCATCTCCTGATCGATGGCCTGATAAGTTTCATCTTCTACATCAAAGTAGCCAGCAGGCTGTTGCACGTCGATAGGCGCCAGCAGCAAGGCTACGATCCCAGGCGGCACATCAATTACCAGCGACATAACTGGCGCTCCTGCTCGATCAGCGCGCCTAATCCGTCGGCGTCGAACATTAGGCCATCTAGTGCTGGATAATCACTTTCCAAACGTAAACGCTGACCACCCCCCATGCCACGCAGCAAGTCAATGGCGGGCAGCCCGCGCCCGGCATCAATAACCTTGCCGGTGTCGAGCACCCGCCACTCTCGTACCGCACCCAACGGACGGTCATCCTTGAAGAGCCGCAAGCGTATGCGGTTCGGCGCCACAGGTTCGGCCATCAGCAGTTGCAAGGTTGAAATACCCGACTGGCAACTGATCACCATGTAGGGTCGCAGACCTACCGCACCCAAGGCGGGTGCTGAAATCAACAGCTGTGGTTGAAGGGAATGACCAGCGACAGGCCAGAGCGATAGCAAAAAACGGCTGTCTTCGGGAGGGCGCTGAGCCTCGTTCATCTGTACCCAGTTAGCCACTTCCGAGGGCTGTTTGGACGCCGTACGCGTGGTGGCTGGCGGCACCCGCGCAGGCGTGCCCGCGGCCTGATCGAAACAGGCTAAACGCTGCAAAGCCGACACCACTGCGGTGCAATCACGTACGGGCGCTGCCTGCGCCTGCACTGCCCATCCCACTACACTCCCCAACACCCACATCAAGGCGCTTTTAATCAACACAGTCCCATCCATTTTATTGGCCGTTACAAATCTTGCGCCACACGCCATGAGGCAAACACTGCCTTTGAGACTTGACAGCGCAACACCCCGAGTACAATCAATCGCACCTAAATTAATATCGCCAAATATTCAGTATTTGATAAACAGGCCTCTGAATTTTGCAGTGAAAATTCCCACACTTAACTTACACCAAAACTAAGCACGCAATACCTGCAAAACTACGCCAAGCCCACAACACGAACAAACATACAATAAGAAAAGATTCCACCAGACCACAATAAGAATTCTTTTCTTGTAGGAGTATTCCTTATTTATAAAAATATCTTTAAAACTCAACCGGTTGAAATATTCAGAAGTACTATAGGTAATTATTCCTACAACAAAGAGGCAGCCAGACTACATTACAACATGCGTTTTTTATGAGCTAAATAACTCACCTCTAAAAAGGATGTTACCCATGTCAAAGAAACTTGGCTCAGTTGCCCCCAAAGAACGCATCAACATCAAGTATGTCCCAGCCACCGGCGATCAACAGTCAGAAGTAGAACTACCGTTGAAGTTATTGATCACCGGTGACTTCAAAGGTCATGGAGAAGCAACTTCTCTGGAAGAGCGCCAAGCCGTTCGCATCGATAAAGACACATTTAATGAGGTACTGGCCAAGGCCAACATAGGCTTGGAAATGGCTGTGCCATGCGTACTGAATAACGACCAAGAGAGCGACCTGCAGGTCAGCCTGCAGTTCAACACGATCAACGACTTCGGCCCTGACGCCGTAGCGCGCCAAGTGCCCGAGCTGAACAAACTACTGGAGCTGCGCCAAGCCTTGGTAGCCCTCAAAGGGCCGATGGGCAATGTCCCGGCCTTTCGCAAGCAATTGCAGCACCTTTTGAGCGATGAACAGACCCGAGCCCGACTGATCAGCGAGCTGAACCTCGCGCTGGACGCCCCTGCCCCCTCGGCCTAAGGCCATTTGAGTTGAAGTGTCTCCCTGCCATCCGATTCGAACGGAGTATTGCCATGCACACGCAAAGCCCTCTCGCCACTTCTTTGGACGTCATGGACGCCCCCTTGGAAGGCACCCTGCTAGATCAAATCATGCAGCAGACCATGCTCCAGCCCAGCCAAGAAGGGTATGCCGTCGCCCGGCAGGGTGTGGCCGCCTTTATCAGTGAAATCCTTAAAAGCGACAGCACTGATCAACTGATCAACAAGCACCGGGTTGACCAGATGATTGCCGAGGTAGATCGGGCCTTGGGCAAACAGATGGACGTAATCCTGCACCAGCCCGCCTACCAGGAGCTGGAATCGGCATGGCGTGGCCTGAAGCTGTTGGTTGATCGCACCGACTTTCGCGAAAACATCAAACTAGAAGTGCTGCACGTCACCAAAGACGAGTTACTAGACGATTTTGACAACGCTGGCGACATTACCCGCAGTGGGCTGTACAAGCATGTCTACACCGCAGGCTTCGGCCAATTCGGGGGCGAACCGATTGCCAGCATCGTCGGTAATTACACCTTCGGCCCATCCTCGCCAGATATCAAATTGCTCAGCTACATGGCTTCGATCGGCGCCATGGCTCACGCCCCGTTCGTGACCGCCGCGGGCCCGGAGTTCTTCAACCTCGATGGGTTCCAGAATCTGCCCAACCTCAAAGAGGTCAAAGATATCTTCGACGGTCCACGCCACACCAAATGGCGCGGTTTGCGAGACTCCGAAGATGCTCGACATTTGGTGCTGGGCCTGCCGCGCTTCTTGTTGCGCCAGCCTTACGACCCGCTGGAAAACCCGACCAGCAGCTTCATGTACGACGAAACCATCGACGGCCAGCACGACCATTACCTGTGGGGCAACACCGCCTACTTGATTGCCAGCCGTATTACCGACAGTTTTGCCCAATATCGCTGGTGCGCCAACATCATCGGCCCGCAATCAGGGGGTGCTGTCGAAGACCTGCCCGTGCATCTGTATGAAGCCTTCGGTCAGTTACAAGCCAAGATTCCGACTGAAGTGCTGATCTCCGATCGCAAGGAATTTGAGCTGTCCGAAGAAGGCTTCATGCCGCTGACCATGCGCAAGGATAGCGACAACGCGGCGTTTTTCTCGGCCAACTCCGTGCAGCGGCCGAAGAACTTCCCCAAGACCCGCGAAGGTCAAGAAGCCCAGACCAACTATAAGCTCGGCACCCAGTTGCCGTACCTGTTCATCGTCAACCGCCTAGCTCACTACATCAAAGTGCTGCAACGCGAACAGATCGGTAGCTGGAAGGAGCGCCAGGATCTGGAGCGCGAGCTCAATATGTGGCTCAAGCAATACGTTGCCGACCAAGAAAACCCCTCATCCGACGTGCGTAGCCGCCGTCCTTTGCGTGCCGCCAAGATCCAAGTAAATGACGTCGAGGGAAATCCAGGTTGGTACCAGGTCTCGTTGGCTGTACGCCCGCACTTCAAATATATGGGTGCCAACTTTGAAATCTCGCTAGTCGGGCGGCTGGACATGCAGTGACGGAGTGCCTTGATGGCCAGTTTGTTCGAACGGCTTGAGCCAGACGCTCCGCAGCGCCAGCGTTGGACACGCGAGCAACTGGCGCACCAACAGGTTGAGGCCATCAAACAGCACTTGGAACGCCTACTCAATGCCCGACGGGGCTGTTCACAAAGCAGCCCCGAGCTGGGTTTGAACGATTTCAATGGCGGGGCAATCGGCAGTGCTGACTTGGTCATCCACATCAGCACCGATATCCGCCGCTCGGTAGAGGCCTTCGAGCCACGGATCAAAGTGCTCGGCGTGCGGTTCCAGCCTGACCCGCAACTGCCACTGGAACTGACGTTTCGGCTCGACTGCCAGGTGCGACTGAACAACAAGGACGAACTGGTGCAGCTCACCGTGGCTATGCACGGCCAGGATCGTTACACCCGCGTGACCTGAGGACACTATGAATCTACGCGATATGTTCAACGACGAGATGCGCTATTTGCGTGAGCTTGGTCGCGAGTTTGCCCAAGACAACCCACAACTGGCGCGTTTTCTCGGTGACGAGGCTGGCGACCCGGACGTAGAACGGCTGCTGGAAGGCTTCGCTTTTCTGACCTCCAAGTTGCGCCTGAAAATTGAAAGTGATTTTCCAGAGCTGACCCATCCGTTACTACAAATGCTGTGGCCCAACTACCTGCGCCCGCTGCCCAGCATGACCATGGTGCGTTTCGATCCAGTCAAACAGTCGGTGACCCAGCGCCAAGTCTTACCTAAAGGCAGTCGCTTGTTCGCCAAGGAGGTGGACGGCATTCGTTGCGAATTTCGCACCTGCATAGACGTGGCCCTGTTCCCATTGTCATTGGTTGAGGTTAGCGATGCGCACAGCCGTGAAAAATCGGTAATGCGCATTGATCTCCAGGTACGGACTCAGCACCCACTCAATGAAATGGCCTGTGACCGCTTGGACTTTCACCTGAGTGGCGATAGCAGTACCGCCTTGACCCTGTACCTGTGGATCGCCCGCTACCTTAAATCTGTGCATGTCCAAATCGACGGTACGCGTTACAGCCTGTCTAGCAAAGACCTTGCCTTCCCTGGCTTCAGCCCAGAGGAAGCCTTGTTGCCCTACCCGCGCAATGTGTTTGATGGTTATCGCATCCTGCAGGAGTACTTTGTTTTCCCCCAACGATTTCATTTTTTCAGCCTGACGCGTCTACTGCGGGTCTGGCCAGCCATTCAGGCCCAAGCCCTGCGCTTTGAGTTCGAGTTTTCTAGGCCCATGCCGTCCACGGTCCGGCTGAAAACCAGTGACATCAGCCTGTACTGTGCACCGGCAGTCAACCTGTTCCAGCACGACGCAGAACCGCTCAATCTCAACGGTCGCACAGTGGATCAGCGTGTTCAGCCCAGCGGTCAGCGCCCGGACGCCTACGAGGTGTTCAGCATCGACCGGGTCACCGGCCAAGCGGAAGGTCAAACCAGGCGAGTCTACCCGCCATTCGAGTCGTTCCAGCATGAGGTTGAACATGCCCAGCAGCGTACCGCGGTTTACTACCGTACCCGTGTAGAAGACTCGTTGGGCCGCGAAGGCGTACTGCATCGCATCGCCTTTGTGCGCGGCGATGAAAGCGCACATATCGACCACCAAGAAACCATTTCGCTGGAATTGACCTGCAGCAACCGTGATCTGCCTCAGGCACTGGCCGTGGGCGATCTATGCCTGACCACAGAGCACACCCCGACGCTGGCCACCTACACCAACCTCACTGCGCCCACCCGCAGTTATCCGCCCGTGCTCGATGCCAGCCTGCACTGGACACTGATTTCCAATCTGTCACTGAACTACCTGTCGCTGTTATCGGCAGAGCCACTGAAGGCGGTCATTCGCGCCTATGACTTTGCTGCGCTGCATGACCTGCAGCAGGCCCGTGCCACGCGCAAGCGTCTGGATGGCATCGGCGAAGCCACCACCCGGCCCATTGACCTGCTGATGAAAGGCTTGCCCATCCGTGGCCTGACCACGCACTTGAAGCTGGATCAATCAGCCTTCCTCTGCGAAGGCGATCTTTACCTGTTCAGCACGGTGCTGTCCCACTTTTTTGCGCTCTACGCCAGCATCAACGCCTTCCACCAACTGGAAGTGACCAACACCACCAATAACGAGCACTACCAATGGCCCCTGCTGACCGGCAAACAACCCGTGATCTGACCGACACGCTGCTGGCCGACGCACGGAACTATTCGTTCTATCGTCTGCTGGAGCATTTACATGCGCTGCATGGCGATAACCTTGAGGTGGATGCACCGAGCGCGGCCAAGCACCGTCGTGTGCGCTTGCAGACCCATCCAGGGCTTGGATTTCCGGCCTCCGACGTGACCATGGCCGAACGGCGCACTGAAGACCATTACCGCGTGCAGACGACATTTTTCGGCTTGCACGGCAGCGATTCGCCCCTGCCCGGCTACTACCTTGACCTCGTGGCCTATGAAGATGCCCAAGGCCGAGGCATTCGCCCTGCTTTTCTGGACTTTTTCAACCATCGGCTGCTGACCTTGCTGCATGACAGCTGGCGTCGCTATCGCTACTACATCCGCTTCCAGTCCGAAGCCCGCGACGGCTATTCGCGCTATATATTTTCTTTGATAGGCCTCAATGACAGAGAGCTGCGCGGAGCCACGGCTCTGCCATGGAGCCGGTTACTGAGCTTTGCCGGACTAATCGCCAGCCGCAGTCGTTCACCGACGATGGTCGCCGGGATCGTCGGCCACTGCTTTGACCTGCGCGGTGTGCATATTCGTGAATTCGACGTGCGCTACGTCACGCTTCAGCCCCACGAACTGCTGGCACTGGGACAGCCGAACAAAGGCGTACTAGGCGATAGTTTTGTCGTCGGTGGTCGGGTCAAGACCCGCCGCAGCAAATTTACTCTGGTTATCCCGGATCTAGATGAAGCGCGCTTTCGCCAGTTCCTGCCCAGCGGCCAACAGTTCCAAGCGTTGCGCACGCTGATAAATGTGCTGCTGCGGGACGTGATCGCCTACGACTTGGAACTGGGCCTGCGTCAGGAAGACGTACCGCCGTTCAACCTTGGCCGCCAACACGGCACCCACTTGGGCTGGACTAGTTTTCTTGACAAACAAGACTACCGACAGACCGCCGTGGTGCGGATCAAGGGCCGAGCATGACCGTGTCGGCTCCCCGCATGACCTTAGTGGTGCGCAACCCCGAGCACTTGCTGCATGGCTGCACGGCCAACCACCCGTTCGATCCTGCGGGTGGCAGCATTGGCAGTGTTGCCTGCGACTGGGTACTCAATGACCGCCAACACGCGATTTACCCGCTGCATTGCGAAATACGCCTAGTTGAAGGTCGTTTCTGCGTCATCGACCGTTGCGGACTCACCCGCATCAATGGCCATGCTCTGGCCATGGGGCGCAACACGACAGTGCGGCTCAACGAGGGCGACAGCCTGCATGTGGGTGCCTACACCCTGAATGTGTACTTGCAGCACGATCATGGCGCCACCTACAGCGTGACTTACCAGCACCTCAGCCAGCATGCAATTACGGCTCTGTTCAATGAAAGCCGCTGCCCGTTAGAGACGCTGCTGGAAGGGCATCAGCCCACACCAGAACCGGATGTTTCTACTCAGCAGTACTCGCTGGAGTTTGAACGTTTGGGCGCACCGCTTGGCTTGCATGAGCAATACGATCCGTTACGAGCACTGGACGCTACTCACACCCCGCGCGCGCCCATGGAACTGACCTTGGCGACATTCGAGCACGCCCTCCACGTCCCCCCCCTTTCTTGCCGCCTCACCGCTGGAGACACTCCTATGACACAACAGCCAGTTTCGCCTAGGCGATCCCCAGCGCGATACCCTGCTGTGCTCGCACGTACCCTCACCCTGATCATTACCTGCTTATTGCTGGGCGGCTGCACGATGCTGGGCAAACTCGGCCACGTCATCATGAACCCCTCTACCCCGGTGGGTGAACCGAAGGATCAGCCTACCCAGATCGCCTTAAGCCTGTACGCCACTCACACTGTCAACCCAAACGCCGGAAGCGTGCGCGATGAGTCCTCCAGCGAGCAGGAGGACCCTGTGACGCAAAAGGCTGCCGGCTATACGGTAAATTTCAGTGCCAGCAGCCCGCTTGACCTGACCGAAAGGTTGGAGGCCCTGCTCGATCATCTGCACACCACGTCCCCAGCGTACTCAGCAGCGACACCTGATGCTGACGCCCCGACGATGTCCCCCCTCGAACGCTCCGTGCTCGGTGACTATACCGACCCACAGATCAGCTTCACGGCACCGGACCACCGCGCATCCAAGGCGCCCACGCCTGAAGACATCGCCACGCCCATTGCCTTCAAGATCGTGCAATTGAAAGACGACTCACTGTTGCAGGACGCCAATCTGGAAGCGCTGACCAAGGATCTGCAACAGGCACTGGGCAGCACTTACATCGATGCGGATGACTACGTACTCCTACCCGGCCAATTCAAGTTCATCAACTACCAAGCCATCGACGAGAAAGCCCGCTACCTAGCGGTGATTGCCCACTACCACGAAACCACTGGCACCCAGTGGAAGCAAATTCTGCGTATCGACCCCAAAGGTCGCCAGTACGCCTTGCTGGCGCACTTCGATACCACCCACATCGAGTTCAAGGACGAGACGCCATGACCCGCAGCGCCCGCTCGTTCTGCCCGCCGACGTCCGTCCTTTTCTTCCCTATGCAGAGAGCCTGCCGATGAGTTCTAACCCCGTGATCTGGCACGAAGGTTTGTTCGTCAAACCCCAGCACTTTCAACAGCAGGCACGTGCAGCTGAGGCGCAGTTACAACAGCGCCTGAACTGCATCAATGACACGCTGTATGGCTTCAGTGAGCTGGAGCTCAACCCCGAGTACCTGAGCTTCGGCAAGATCGCCATCATCCGCGCCCGCGGCGTAATGCCCGATGGCAGTGTCTTTGATATTCCCAATGACCAGCCGCCCCCACCTGCGCTGGACATCCCCGACAGCTCAGCGGTCAACCAGATCGTTCACCTGTGCCTGCTGTTACGCAGCGATGGAGCAGTGGAAGTGCAATGGCCCGACAGCTACGCCAACAGCCGCTACAGCGCCCAACGCAGCGAGGTGCACGACACCCACAGCGAAGAAGGCGACCAAGTAAGCATGGAGTTAGCCGTACCGAACCTGCAGATGATGCTGGAGCGCAATGATCGCAGTGCATTTACCGGGATTGCATTGGGCCGGATTCTGGACAAACGCCCGGACGGCAGCCTGCTGATGGACGAAGATTTCTACCCAACCAGTGTCTCCGTACAGGCGGTGCCACCGCTCAAACGCTACTTGGGTGAAATTGCCGGGCTGATGCGCGAACGTGCTCGAGCCATTGCCGAGCGTATCGGTTCGGCCAGCCAATCCGGGGTGGCGGATGTCACCGATTTCAACCTGTTGCAAACACTCAATCGTCTTTATCCGCTGTTCCAGCATCTGGCACGCCGCCAACATGTGCATCCTGAGCAACTCTATATCGCCTTCAGTCAGGCCTGCGGCGAGCTGGTCACTTTTACCGACGACGGTCGCTTACCTCTGGAGTATCCGGCGTACCAGCATGATCAGCTGCGCAAATCGCTCAAGCCTCTGCAGGACACCCTGCGCCGGGCCTTGGGCACCGTGCTGCAACCTCGCGCCGTGTCCTTGCCTATCGAAACCCAGCAATACGGGGTGCTGACGGCCGCCGTGAATGATCGCCTACTGCTAGAGGATGCCGAATTCATCCTCGCGGTGCGCGCACAGATGCCGTTGGACATCCTGCGCCAACAATTCCTGCAACAGACCAAAGTCAGTTCATTGGAACAACTCAGCAAGCTGGTCAGCCTGCAACTGCCCGGCATCCCGCTGATCCCGCTGCCGGTGGCACCTCGGCATCTGCCCTTCCATGCCGGCTTCAGCTACTTCGAACTCGACCGCCATCATCCTGCATGGCAGAGCCTGAACGGCGCAGCCGGCTTCGGCTTCCACATCGCCGCCGAATTCCCAGAACTGGAACTGCAGTTCTGGGCCATCAGGAGCCAATGAGATGACAGATTCGATCACTGCACCTCAGACCGATACGCCCGATCCGTCACTGAAACATATGCTGCACCAAGCAACCGACGAAGACTCGACTGAGTTGGCCGCTGCGCCTCAAACGCAGCAGGAACTGGAAAAGGCCGACCCGCAATTCCAGCTGCGTGGTCTGGCCTACAACCCATTGGCCGACGCCGCCATGCCATTGTTCGGGCTGGTCATTCGTCTGCGCTCACTGGATCAGTGCAATGACGTACCCGCCTTGTACCGCAGCGTGCATAACCAGATCACCATCATCCTCGAAGAAGTACGTCAATCCGACTACGACGATGCCACCCGGCTGGCCTACTCCTACAGCCTGGGCCTGCTGATGGACGAAACCGTGATGGCGACGCCTTGGGGCAAACATTCCACGTGGAGTGGGTGCTCCTTGCTCAGTGACATCCACAAGGAAACCTGGGGCGGTGAGAAATTTTTCACCGTGCTCTCACGCTTGCAAATGGACGCAGCAAAGTACCAACACCTGCTGGAGTTCATGTACCTGTGCCTGTGCATGGGGCTAAAAGGCAAATACGCCCTACAGCCCAACGGCGAGGCCGAACGGCAAAAGATCATCACCAAGCTGCACCGCATCCTGCGCGACCTGCGCGGCCCTGCGCCCGAACGCTTGACTGACCCGCTGAACAACGTCGCTCCGCGCCATTATCGGGTCAACCAACAGTGGCCGTGGTGGACACCATGGGCTGCAGTCACGGCAGTGCTGATGATCGCCTACACGGTCTACGCCGTACGCCTTAACACCATCACCCAAGAAGTGCTGCGCGCCTTGGACGGAATTCTCACGCTTTAAACCTCGGGCCGATACACAGGCCCCACTGAACTTTTTCGCCCTCAACCCTGAAGGTTGAGCGCGAACCACGAATTGGCGCCCTTCGCGCCAGTACCCACCGTCAGGTCGACGGTGGCGACCTGACGGTCGTTTTTTTAGCGCTACAAGGAGTTGGTCATGCCTACACCCGCGTATATCAAGATCACAGGAAAGACTCAGGGTCTTATCACTCAAGGTGCCTTCACCGCTGACTCGGTCGGCAACGTGTTTGTCGAAGGCCATGAGGATCAAATTCTCGTTCAGGAAATCGACCATTTGATTTCCACCCCAACAGATCCACAAAGCGGACAGCCATCAGGTCAGCGTGTGCATGGCCCATTCGCCTTCACGTGCGCCTTGAATAAGGCCACGCCATTGCTCTATCAGGCACTGGCAACTGGGGAAATGTTGCCGTCTGTTGAGGTCGACTGGTATCGCACCTCTACCGAAGGCAAGCAGGAGAAGTTCTTTAGCACCAAGCTCGAAGACGCAGTCATCGTAACCATCGACACCAAGTTGCCCCATGCCCAAAACCCTGAAAACAGCGACTACACGCAGTTGATCGCAGTCAGCATGTCTTATCGAAAAATCGTGTGGGAACACAGCATCTCAGGCACCGAAGGCTCGGACGACTGGCGCAAGCCGGTTTAACTCAACGCGACCACGCCTGCCCGCTGACGGGCAGGGCTTTTACTGCTCGCTACCTTCCAGCCCGTCGAGATCTCGGGTTGGGCGGTAGCGTGTCTCAAGGAGGGCGTTATGCCCCGCCAAAGCGACCTGCGCTACACCTTCGAACCCAGCAGTGGCGCCGACTTC
>NZ_LLWH01000032.1 GCF_001411475.1 Pseudomonas endophytica
TCGTGCTGAAGGGTAGGGGTATTAGGCTGTAGAGCCCGAGCAACGCGGTATAAGCGCACTGTCTTTCCATGACCTAACCGCGAGCGGATAGTGACGTTAAGGTCCATCAGCAGCCCCAGACGCTTGACGATGGAAAGGCCTAGGCCAACCCCTTCAACGTCCTTATCGCGCTGATGACGGACACGGTAGAACTCTTCGAATACCTTTAGCAGGTGTTCTTTATCAATACCTCGGCCCTGATCGTGAACCTCAATCGCAAGACCGTCACCGCATTGCCGCACACCGATTAATACCGGCCGCTGGGCACCGTATTTGAAACAATTGGACAGTACATTTTGAACCATCGTTGCGAGTAGCACAGGGTCGACCCGAACCCACTGAGCGCAAGGCCGCAGGCGCAACTCAACACCCGCCCAGCGCGCAGCCTCGGCATTTTGCAGCACTGAATCGGCCAGAAAGTCCCCCAAATGCAAGATCTGGTAGTTGGGCAATACGCGGCCGTTATCCAACGTGTAGAGGTCGAGGATCGAGCGAAAGAGTTGCGATACGTTGAGCAGTGAACGGTCGATATTGTCCACTAACCGTTGCTCTTGATCCCCCAGCCGGGCTTCGCGCAGGCATGCGGTGAACAGGCCTATCGAGTGGATCGGCTGGCGCAAGTCATGGCTGGCTTGGGCCAAGAAACGCGATTTTTCTAAGTTGGCGGCAACCGCTTGTTCAGACGCTTTACGAGTCCGTTCCAGTAACAGGTGGGCATACACGGGAATCACCGTGCTGGTGATCATCAGCATCAGCACCATGAACGGTTGAGCCTGCCACGCAGGCGTCAGCCAATAGACAACCATCAACGCCAGCAACGCCAGAACCGTTGCGATGGCAAGGTAGCGCGAACCATAGCGCATACCGTTGCCCAGGTTGATCCACACCATCACCGCATAAAGTGGCAATGCGGCTTCTGCGCCGACGACCAAGCCGAATGATGTCCCGGTGTAATCGTGAATCATGCCCAAGACTCGACGTGTCGGGTAATGCCCAGGCCAGCGAGAAATAACGTGCCGCAAGCCAATCGACACCAATAGGAACACAACGTAATACAGGATAACGGGCAGGTAAGTGCCCACTGCGTGCCCAGGCAGAAAGCCCAGTACGCTGATATAACCAATGGCGCAAATTGTCACAATGATTCGCAAGTTGGCTTGGTCGAGTTCGGTATTTTTCTCGAATGTCATACAAAGCATCCTTGAAGACATGATCGGGCGCGGACCTAAAGCCCTCCCTATAAAAGGTGGAACACGATATGCCATGCAGAATCATCATTGCTGACGATCATCCAATGTTCCGCGAGGGTATGGTGCGCACCGTGCAGCGGCTGCTACCCGAAGCGACCGTGGAAGAAGCTGGCGACTATGAGGCGGTAAAGGCGCTTATACAAACAGGCGAAGAAATAGACACACTTATTCTCGACCTGCGCTTTCCCGGCCTAACCTGTCTAAGCGTCCTGAGGGAGCTGAAACAGCAATTGAAACGGACCACGCTGATCGTCGTGTCAATGGTCGATGAGCCCTTGTTGATTGAGCAACTTATGGCATTAGGTATTGACGGTTTTATCGGCAAAAACATTGCGCCCGACGAAATCGGCAAGGCGTTGCTCGCCATCAGAGAGGGCGATGTGCTGGTTAAGTTTTCGCCCTCGGGCCTGCTACCGCTCCAAACCAACCTCCTCACGCCGCGCCAGCAAGACGTATTGAGCTTGATTGCGCAAGGCAAAACCAACAAAGAAATAGCCAAAGAGCTGCACATATCGCCCTTTACAGTGCGCATTCACGTATCAGCACTCTTGCGCGCTTTGAACGTCTCTTCACGGGCAGCGGCAGCGGTTAAGTATTCGGGAATGGGCTAATAACCAGGTCTAGGCATTTAAACCTAAGCACCGGTTAATTACAGAATTAAGCGTTCAGGCTGACGTTTACTAAAACCCCGGCGGAATATAACCCGGCACATAGGGAATATTCTTGCACTTGTTGCTCACAATCCGCCCATTATCAATTTTGAAGTCTACAATTTTGCCGGCCTTATTGAGGGTTGCTTCAAGCGTGCAGTCAGAACTATTACCGACAGTATTGTAGTACTCGGTATAGACCATTCCATTGCCCGTATGCGTCATAGAGGTGCCGGCGGCTTCTGTACTCGTCCAACTGGAAGACTTATGCCAAGTTAAAACAACCAGTTCCTCTCCGTTTGCTCCAGTCTTCTTCATGACCGCAGACGGTCGACCAAACAAGTTCAGCGCTTCTTGATCAGACCTGCCCATCCATCGCTCCTGAGCAATGACACGACAGCCATTGAGAAGCACTATAACGGGAACAATCGCGACCACTATTAAGACTTTTACGAGTTGGGTGAACATACACACGTCCATGGCAATAAACACAGTGTCTGAATTTATCACTCAACGCAGTGGGATCAATTAGCACACATGGGCTATTGGCTTATTGATACGTACCGTAGTAGCTAACAGTCCACCCCTCGGGCTCCAACCTCCCCTTAAAAACCCTTGCCAAACCGTTAACAAATGTCAGAACCCAGATAATCCCCTTTGTTAGCCCCCTCCTGCTGCACGCTTAAAGCGCCTTAGCCTCGAACAAATCAGTCATTTTCAAACCTCATCGAAAGCATCGTAAAAGACCTTAAACACTCGCTTTACTGTGCGACGGACCTCGGTCGAGGCATGCGCAGGCCGCTGAATCTCTGTAAGAAAATTCCACGTTCATAAAAATGTCACACGATTGTTGCAAAGTTCTCGGGCCCGATCTCACACGGAATTTCTTTGATGAAAAGCTTAATGAAGTCTGCTGCGCTCGCTGTTGCCGTTTCTCTTTGCGCTACGTCAGCGGCTTTCGCTGCTGAAAGTGTACGTCTGACAGGTTCCGGCGCCAGTTTCCCGGCTCCGATTTACCTGACCTGGTTTAAAGATTTCAGCAAGAAAACCCCTGGCGTCACTGTGGATTATCAGTCCAAGGGCAGCGGTGCGGGTGTACAGGACTTCTTGAACAAGACCGTTGATTTCGCAGCCAGCGACTCAGCGATGAGCAAAGAAGACATGGCCAAGGTTGCCGAAGGCGTGCAATTGCTGCCGATGACCGCCGGTGAAATCGTCTTGGCGTTCAACCTGCCGGGCAACCCTAAAGAGTTGAAGCTGTCACGCGATGTGTACTCCAACATCTTCTTGGGCAAGATCACTAAGTGGAACGACCCACAGATTGCCGCCGCCAACCCGGGCCTGAAACTGCCTGATCTGCCAATCACTGTTGTGGTACGCGCTGACTCCAGCGGCACCACCGCAGTGTTCACCAAGCACTTGGCAGCCATCAACCCTGAGTTCAAAAAGGAACTGGGTGAAGGCAACACCGTTAACTGGCCTGCCAGCGACAAGTTCATCAAATCGCCGAAAAACGATGGCGTAACCGCCACTGTTCGTCAGACCCCAGGTTCGATTGGCTACATCGAATACGGCTTTGCCAAACTGGCCAAAGTTGACTTCGCTCAACTGCAAAACAAAGCAGGCGAGTATGTGGTGCCTAACGCCGAAAGCGGCGCCGAAGCCTTGGCTGCGGTGAAGATGCCAGAAGACCTGGTGGCTTGGCTGCCGGATCCGGATGGCGCTAAATCCTACCCGATCACCACTTACACTTGGATGATCTTCCGCAAGCACAACGAAAACCCGGCCAAGGCCAAAGCCATGCGTGAAATGGTCGAGTATGGCCTGACTGAAGGTCAGAAAATCTCCGACTCGATGGGCTACATCCCGCTGCCACCTTCGGTTGTCGACCAGGTTCGCAAAGCGTCTGCCAACATCCAGTAACGCTCGTGAGATCTCCCCCGGTAGGCGCGCTTAGTCGCCCTACCGAGGGAATGTCCCCTTGTTCCGGAACTAGCCAATGAACACACCCTTTGTCGTACCGGTAAATCCGGATTCTGCCTGCCAACCACCTTCTACGAAGGATTTTCTGGTTGACCGCACCTTCCGTGCCCTTGCGCGAATTGGGGTGGTTTTGATTTTGGCGTTGGTCTTCGCCTTGGTATTTGAGGTGGGACGCAAAGCCCTTCCAGGCATGGAAAAGCACGGTTTTGACGTGCTGTTCGGCACTGTTTGGGACGTTAACCAAGGCAAATACGGCATTCTGCCTGCTATTTGGGGCACGCTGTACAGCGCCTTTATCGCGCTGTTGATCGCCGGTGTTTTCGGCGTCAGCATGGCGATTTTCCTCACTCAAGACTTCCTGCCAGCCAAACTGGCCGCCGTGTTTCGCACCATCGTTGAACTGCTCGCTGCCATCCCAAGTGTGGTGTACGGCCTGTGGGGGATTTACGTGGTGATCCCGGCGATTCGCCCCGTGACAACATGGCTGAACAGCGAACTGAGCTGGATCCCTTTTTTCGGCACCTCGTTAAGCGGGCCGGGACTTCTTCCTGCTGCACTGGTACTGGCGATCATGATTCTGCCCACCATTGCTGCCGTTTCTCAGGACGCTCTGACCGCCGTCCCGATGAAAACCAAACAAGCCGCTTACGGCATGGGCACGACCCACTGGGAAGCGATTCTCAAAGTGATGGTGCCCTCTGCGGCCACCGGTATTTTCGGCTCCCTAGTCTTGGGCTTGGGCCGTGCGCTGGGTGAAACCATGGCGCTGGCGATGTTGGTGGGCAATGCCAACAACATCTCACTGTCGCTGTTTGCCCCGGCCAATACATTGGCCGCGCTGTTGGCCCTGAACTTCCCTGAAGCGGGCCCCAATGAAATCGAAGTACTGATGTACGCAGCCTTGGTGCTGATGTTCATCACACTGCTGGTCAACGTCCTCGGTTCCATGATGATGCTGTACGCCCAACGGGGTCATAAACAATGACAAACCTCACATCCCCCACCACCGCTTTGCCGAGTTTGCAACGTCGACTCGAAGGTCGCTCGCTGCGCAGCTTGATATTGACCACGCTGGTCTGGGTTGGCGCGGTAGTGGCCAGTGTGCCGCTGATTTCCGTGCTCTACATGCTGATCACACGCGGCGGCGCTCGCCTGAGCCTTGAAGTGTTCACCGAGTTGCCACCCACGGGTTTTGAGACAGGTGGCGGTTTCGGTAACGCACTGGCCGGTACGTTTGTGATGGTCGGCATCGCGGCGGCCATCGCGGTGCCGGTTGGCATTCTGGCTGCTGTGTTCTTGGCTGAGCTGGGGCCGGACAGCAAACTGGCCAACGCCTCGCGCTTTGCCGCGAAGATGCTGACCGGTCTGCCGTCGATTCTGGCCGGTGTATTTGCCTACGCCTTGGTGGTGATGACCACCGGGACCTACTCAGCACCGGCAGGTGGTGTGGCGCTGGCGGTGTTGATGCTGCCCATCGTCGTGTTGACGGCTGAAGAGTCGATGAAGATGGTGCCCAAAATCATGAAAGACGCCGCTTACGGCATGGGCTGCACTCGCTCGCAGGTCATCTGGAAAATCGTCTTGCCTACCGGTTTGCCCGCCATTTTGACCGGCGTAATGCTCGCCGTCGCACGGGCCGCGGGCGAAACCGCTCCACTGCTGTTTACCGCACTGTTCAGTAACTACTGGATTTACCACGACGGCAGCCTGGCGGTGATGAATCCAACAGCCTCGCTTGCCGTGCTGATTTACAACTTTTCCGGCATGCCCTTTGACAACCAACTCGAACTCGCATGGGCGGCCTCATTGGTGCTGGTCATGATCGTACTGCTCGTAAATATCGTCAGCCGTATTTTCGGCAAGCCCAAGTATTGAGACAGGGAGCATCTGTATCGTGAACGTATCAACTGCACACATCGCCGCTCCGTTTGTTACCCAGGCGCCGGTGGTCATGGACTGCAAACTGGACAAGATTTTCTACGGCAACTTCATGGCCGTGCGTGACAGCCATGTGCCGATCGAAAAAAACAAGATCACCGGTTTCATCGGCCCGTCTGGCTGTGGCAAAAGTACCGTGCTGCGCAGCCTCAACCGCATGAACGATCTGGTCAAAGGTTTCCGCTTTGAAGGCCATGTGCACTTTCTCGGGCAGGACGTCTATGGCAAAGGTGTTGACCCGGTGGTGGTACGCCGCTACATCGGCATGGTGTTCCAACAGCCCAACCCGTTCTCGATGAGCATCTTTGACAACGTCGCTTTCGGCCTGCGCCTCAATCGCTACAAAGGCGACATTGGCGATCGCGTCAAACACGCCCTGCAAGGCGCCGCGCTGTGGGATGAAGTTAAAGACAAACTCAAGGTCAGCGGCCTGTCCTTGTCCGGTGGTCAACAACAGCGCCTGTGCATTGCCCGCGCCATTGCGACCGAGCCAGAAGTGCTGCTGCTGGATGAGCCGTGCTCAGCACTAGACCCGATTGCGACGCGTCGTGTTGAGGAGTTGATGGTCGAGTTGAAGAAGGACTACACCATCGCCCTGGTGACTCACAACATGCAGCAAGCGATTCGTGTTGCCGATACCACGGCGTTTTTCTCGGTGGACATCTCTCAAGGCACGCGCACCGGCTACCTCGTCGAGATGGGCCCGACCACCCAGATTTTCGACAACCCGCGTGAACAAATGACCGGCGACTACATCACCGGTAAGTTCAGCTGATGCCCCAATGCCCGCGCCTACAGAGCGGGCATTGAGTTGTTTCAACGTGTTGTTTACCGTCTTTCAGGAATACCCATGTCTGTTACACGTCGTCTTGATTTGCCAGCCATCGAACACGCTCTGCGTAAAGTACAGGGGCGCTTTACCGAGCTCAGCCAAGACTTTACCGAGCCGCGTGATCCTCTGACTGACGAAGTGCTAGGCAATGTGCTTGAGGGCTATGCACTGATTGACGACTATGTCGCGCGGGGCGTTGACCTGTTCGATCTTCAGCAACTGAACCTGATGTTGGAAATCAATGCGACCGTCCTCTGCGGGCAAGAGCCTGCGCGGCGCCAAGAATACGCACAGCACCTGTTGGCGACCGAAGAGCACTTTTTCAACAACGTTGAAGGCGGCATCAAAGACTTGTTCAACTGGTATTGCGCGCACCGCAACGAGTCAGTCTGGAAGCGTGCGGCCGGTGTCTACGTCCGCGTTCTCAGCAAGCCGCAATTGTTCATTGAAGGCAACCACCGCAGCGGTTCGCTGATCGTCAGCTATTTGCTGATGCGTGAAGGCTTACCGCCGTTCGTGCTGACACTTGAAAATGCCGAGGGTTATTTCAAC
Organism: Pseudomonas endophytica; assembly: GCF_001411475.1. Classification (GTDB taxonomy): domain Bacteria; phylum Pseudomonadota; class Gammaproteobacteria; order Pseudomonadales; family Pseudomonadaceae; genus Aquipseudomonas; species Aquipseudomonas endophytica. The sequence continues at coordinate 7,245 of NZ_LLWH01000032.1, forward strand.
CCGTCATCGGTGATACGCAACTCTGCCAAGCATGGTGTTAAGGCTTTGTACGAACTGCCCAAGATCAAGAAAAAATACGCAGCTTTTCTGGAAGAACAGTCGCCTGCGCCCATGAAGTTTTTTCTTAAAGACAAGCCCTTGGCCGCCCATCAAGGTAAACACTGATGAATATGGACACGACATCCGCTACCGGCCAAACCCTACTGAGCCGGGTAAAACAGGCGCTCCAGTCGAGCCTCCCGCTGTCGCTGCAAAAGCGTACGCCGATTCGTATTTCGTTTGATATTGATGACACGCTGGCTTGCCAGCTCGATCACAGCGATGTCGAGCCAAGCCGTTTACCGGCCTGTGTGCATCGTTGGTTGGGTGAACCGCTGCGCTTCGGAACCCGCGCCCTGACCCGCGAGTTACGCCGCCAGGGTTGCAGTGTGTGGGTTTACACCTCGTCCGGGCGCACACCGTCTTACATCAAGCGCTGGTTAATGCTGTATGGCATCCGCGTTGACGGTGTGGTTAACAGTGTTAGCCATAGCCAGGCGCTGGCTGCTCGTGGGCTGGTAAACGCGCCTTCGAAGTTGCCCTCTGCCTTCGACATCGACTTGCATGTGGACGATTCCGAAGGCGTAAAACTGGAAGGCCATGATCATGGTTTCCGCGTCGTGGTTGTCCGCCCACAAGATGACAATTGGGCTCATCAGGTTCTGGACGCTGTCGCGGTGGTTCGTGCACAACTGGACTGGCAGCAATCGTTCAAACACAACGCGTCTGTACCGCAGGGCGCTAGGGTTCTTTCTTCGTGATGCTCACGATCTGGCTTTAAAAGCCAGATCAAAAGATCGCAGCCTGCGGCAGCTCCTACGGGGTGTGTCATACGCTGCGCTGCCTCTGCTTTTTTGTGTCGTCATCTGGCCAGCCCAATCCGCGGCCACTTGAGCATCCCCACCCCCAGCGCCAACAAAATTAGGCCCATCGAAAACCCTTCGCTTAATCCCACTCGGTGCCCCAGCATCAGCATCGAGCCTAAAACGCCGAACACCGGAATCAGTAATGACAACGGGGCGACTTTAGAAACCGGGTACTCCCTCAGTAATACATTCCAGCCCCAATAACAGAAATGCGTCGCGACGTAGACTTGGAACAACAAAGAGAACACCGCCACCCACTCAAGATGCGAAACGACGCTGACAAACGGTGCGTTGCCGTGGGCCAGCCACGTCAGCGCCAGCAGCGGTAACGGCGGGAACAAGCTCGCCCAAACCACAAACGCAAACACCTCTCGGACCTTGGACTGCTTGATGATGATATTGCCAACACTCCAGCTAACTCAGTCGCTCGCCAAACAGCAGCACGCCCCAGCCCAAGGTGAAAAACGCACTGAACTGAATCAACAACGCGGCGGTTCCGGGGGCGACCCCCATCTCTATCCCAAGGTTGATCAGCGCCCACATCGCAACGCCGAATATCAACCCATACGCCGCCAGCCATTTGAGAGCAATGGACGGGCGCTTGATAAAAAACACCCACGGCAGCGCCGCAAGCGTAAATCGCAACGCGGTGAGCAACAGCGGGTCGATGGCCGCCAAACCCAGCTTGGTAATGGGGAAGTTGAACCCCCACATGGCGGTCACGGCAATGGCCAGAAACAGGTGTTTTTTGTGCATTTTCAGAACGTCCATCAGGCAGCGCTGGTGGCTGTGTGCACCAACGGGTCGCCACTATGCGCAACAAGCGCGATGGCCCGCTTGCACTCTTAGGTCAATTTTCATTAAATTCGGGCCATGCGCGAAAATAAACTAGCGACCTACGAACACACGCCCCGCGATGCAGTGGTCACGGCCAACGACTATCCAGACGGGCAACACTTCGCCCTGCACACCCATGCACGCGGGCAATTTGCTTACGCCGCCTGCGGAGTGATTACCGTGTTCACTCCCCAAGGCAACTGGGTCGTGCCGCCGCAAAGGGCGATTTGGGTCCCCGCTCAGATGGCGCACGAAATGCGCATGGCCGGGCCTGTGACCATGCTAAACACCTACATCGCCACCCCCGCGGCAGAGCAACTGGGTTTGCCTACGCACTGTCAGGTCTTCAGCGTTTCACCACTGCTTCATCACCTGCTGCTACAGGCCATCGACATTCCTGAGCGGTACGACGAAGCGCAACGCGAGGGGCTGCTGATGCGTTTGTTGCTTCACGAGATCGCCGCCATGCTGCCCCTGTTCCTCAATGCCCCTCTGCCCAACGAACCCAGACTCGCCCTCGCTTGCCGCCACTTGCTGGCACAGCCGTCGCTGGGTATCGCCATTGATGACATGGCTCGGCAAGTGGGCATGAGCCGCCGCACCTTCACCCGGCTGTTTCGGCAACAGACGGGCATCAGCTTTGTCGAGTGGCGCCAACAAGCCTGCCTACTGGCAGCGGTGGTGCGCTTGGGTAACGGCGAGTCCATCACCCGAGTCGCGACCGACTTGGGCTACAGCAGTCCAAGCGCTTTCAGCAGTGTGTTTCGCAAAGTCTTAGGCGAAATGCCCAGTCGGTATTGTTCGGCCCGTTCGGTACCAGCCAACATGAGCGAGTAAATCGCCAGAGCAACTTATGCGCAGTCATGGCATATGCCTTGCACCCTTGGAGTACGTTTACCCGAAGGTGCATGCCCCATGAACGAACTTTGCGCAGGCCCCTTGGCCTGGGTTAACGGCAGCGATGCCCCAGAAAAGACCGAAATAAATCTCGGCTTTATGGCGCTCAGCGACTGTGCGTCGGTGGTGGTCGCCGCCACACAAGGCTTCGCGCAACCCTTTGGCCTAACCCTTAATCTCAAGCGCCAATCGTCGTGGGCCAGTCTGCGCGACAACTTGGTCAGCGGCCAGCTCGATGCCGCCCACAGCCTGTACGGTTTGATCTACGCCGTACACTTGGGCATTGGTGGCATTGCGGCCACCGACATGGCCGTGCTGATGGGCCTCAATCAGAACGGCCAAAGCCTGAACCTTTCCCACGGGTTGCAAGCGTTGGGCGTGACCCATCCTGAGGCGCTGCATCAGCGCGTGCACCAAAGTCATTCAAAACTTAAGTTTGCTCAGACGTTTCCCACCGGCACACACGCCATGTGGTTGTATTACTGGCTCGCCAGCCAAGGCATTCACCCGCTGCAAGATGTCGACAGCGTCGTCGTGCCGCCGCAACAAATGATCACGCATTTGCAGGCAGGTCGCATTGACGGCTTCTGCGTCGGCGAGCCGTGGGCCGCCAGCGCGGTTCAACAGAACATGGGCTTCACCTTGGCCACCACGCAGAGTCTGTGGCCCGACCATCCCGAAAAAGTCTTGGGCTGTACCCGCGCATTCGTCGAGCAACACCCCAATACCGCCCGCGCACTGGTGATGGCGGTGCTTGAAGCCAGCCGTTTTATTGAGCAAAGCACTGAAAACCGGCGCAGTACCGCCCACCTGTTAAGTGCCCCCGCGTACTTGAATACAGACGTAGCCTGCATCGAGCCACGTTTACTCGGCGAATACAGCGACGGCTTGGGCAATCACTGGCACGATCCGCATGCCCTGCGCTTTCATGGCCACGGCGAGGTCAACCTGCCGTACCTGTCCGATGGGATGTGGTTCATGACCCAATTCCGTCGCTGGGGGTTGCTGCGTGAAGACCCGGACTACCTCAGCGTCGCCCGTAACGTGCAACAACTGGCGTTGTACCGTGACGCTGCCAGCGCCGTGGGCGTGAGCGCGGCATTACAAGACATGCGCAGCAGCCAACTGATTGACGGCAAAGTGTGGGACGGTTCCGACCCGGCAGGTTATGCCCACAGCTTCGCACTGCACGCGCTGAACCCCCACCCCCCCC
>NZ_LLWH01000033.1 GCF_001411475.1 Pseudomonas endophytica
GCGGTAGAGGCGGGTGCTGGATTGGGCGACTTATGCCGTGATGCTGAGGAGGGCTGGTACACCCCGCAAACACGTGAATGGCTTGAGCAGGTGAGCACAGAAAACCTTGGCGCCAGTGGTTTGCAGCAAGATTCGGCGGGTGTTCATCCGCTGGCCCAGCAGGTGGTCATGCTGCGTCATTCGCGGCGCTTTGGCGAAGGCAGTGGGATCGGCCAACTGTCACGGCTGGTCAACCAGCAACTAGCACCCCAGGCGCGTGCGCTATTGGCCGCAGGTACCCATAACGACCTTTTTGCCTTGCCACTCAAAGATGAACAAGACCGAGCCTTTGAGCGCTTGGTGTTGGAAGGTCGCGGGGCCGAGGCTAAAGGGTATCGGCATTACCTGGAGGTTCTGCGCGATCAGCGCCCTGTCGCCGCTGCCGGGCTTGAGGATCCATGCTGGGCCGCGTGGGCGGGTAAAGTGCTGCAAGCATTTGAAGCGTTCCAGCTCCTTTGCGCCGTGCGTAAAGGGCCTTGGGGGGTTGAGGGGCTGAACGAGCGCATTACCCGCGCCTTGTTCTCTCGCAAACTGATTGATAGCGATCAGCATTGGTATGAAGGCCGCCCGGTATTAATGACCCGTAACGACTACGGTCTGGGTTTGATGAATGGTGATGTGGGTATTGCCCTCACACTTCCCGAGCAAGACGGTCAGTCCCAGCGTCATGTCTTACGCGTCGCTTTTGCGCGCAACGATGGGCAGGGCGGCATCCGCTTTGTGCTACCCAGTCGTCTGAATGACGTTGAAACGGTCTATGCCATGACGGTGCACAAATCCCAAGGTTCTGAGTTCTCGCACACCGCATTGGTGTTGCCAGAAGCGCTCAACCCGGTGTTGACCAAAGAGTTGATTTACACCGGTATCACGCGGGCCAAACAGTGGTTCAGCCTCGTTGAACCACGAGCCGGGGTGTTTGAAGAAGCCGTACAGCGCAAAGTTAAACGCTTGAGCGGCTTGATGTTGGGCATGGAATAGTTGGCGGCCAGCACACTCAAGATGGGCCGTGATAAGCCAATAGTGTGACGGGTATCACAGTCCTAAGGCGGGCTGTGGTATCTTTTCGCGCTTATTCCTTCGACGAATACAGAGATTTCCTGCATGGATGTGGCTGTCTCATCGGTTAGGCAGCGTTATGGATGGCGGCTGCGGTGCCTTTCTCTTTGCCTGCTCTTGCTGAGCACTCCCTGCCTGGCTCAACTGGAAGCCTCCATTAATCTGGCGGATCAGCGTGCCAAGGCCGTCACCCAAGTGGTTCTTGGCATCCTCAGTTATACGCGTTGGCCGACCGAACCCGAGCAGTTACAACTGTGCGTGGTCGGCCCTACTGAATACGCCGATGACTTGCTCAAAAATTCAGCTCAGGCTAATGGCAGGACGGTGCACGTCGCTCGATTGCTGAGAGGCAGCCCTGCTATTGCCCCAGCTTGTAATGCGGTCTATTTGGGCCACCTGAGCTCAGAAGAGCGCACTTACCTGTTCGATAAACTGGCTGGCCAAGCGGTGTTGAGCATCAGCGAGCAAAGCAACCAATGCACCGTTGGCAGTATGTTTTGTCTGAACATGCTCGATGACCAAGTGACATTTGAGGTCAATCTCGACTCCGTTGCCCGCAGCGGTGTGCGAATTCATCCCCGTGTGCTGCAACTGTCACGCCGTCGAGCAGCCCAGCCATGAGAAAGCTTAAACGATCTCGGAATCGTCGTAGGCTGCGCTCGGTATTGCGCCGAGGGCACTTAAGTGTGGCGTTGGGTGCCGTGGTGCTGGCCAGTATTTCATTGACGCTGCTGGGGATCCTCGCGCTCAAGGTATACGCCGACCACAACCTAAACTTAATTGCCCGCGCCATCAGTTACACCGTTGAAGCCGCTGTGGTCTTTGATGACAAGAGCGCAGCGTCTGAAGCGCTGGACCTGATCGCGTCCACAGAAGCGGTGGCCGTAGCGGAAATCTACACCGCCGACGGTGATTTGCTGGCGTACTGGCGTCGGCCGGAAAGTGGCTTATTGTCGAACATTGAACGGCTGTTGGCCGATAATTTGCTCGAACAGCCGCTGACCGTCCCCATTGAGCATCAGGGTCGACAGGTCGGCGTCATCATTGTCAGTGGGCATGGCGCGAACATGTTGCGGTTTTTGCTCAGCGGGCTATTTGGCGTCATTGTCTGCACCGCGCTCAGCGCATGGAGTGCGCTGTATTTCTCACGGCGCTTGCTCAATCGCATCACCGGGCCGTTGCACCAACTGGCCGAAGTCGCCCACGCCGCACGCAGTGAGCGTGCGTTCGACCGACGCGTGCCGTCTGCACATATTGCCGAAATGGACAACCTCGCTAATGACTTCAATGCGCTGCTGGGTGAGTTAGCGTCGTGGCAAAGCCACCTGCAAAACGAAAACCAGACACTGGCGCATCAGGCCAGCCACGACTCGCTCACCAACCTGCCCAACCGCGCCTACTTTGCCGCACGGTTGGCGCGCACGCTGCGTTCTCTGGATCAACTCAGCGGCAAAGCCGCCGTTTTGTTTCTGGACAGTGACCGATTCAAAGCCATTAACGATACCTATGGGCATGCAGCGGGTGATGCCGTATTGATTGCTGTCGCGACTCGCGTTCGTGCTCAGCTGCGTGAAGGCGACGTGGTCGCGCGGCTGGGCGGTGACGAATTTGCGATTCTCTTAGCCCCGCTGCACAACGTCGCAGATGCTGAGCGTATCGCCAGCAAGATTATTGCCAGCATGCAGGAGGCGATCGAGTTGCCAGACCACATCAACGTTGTCACCTCGCTCAGCATCGGCATCGCGGTTTATCCCGAACACGGTGCAACTCCAGATTTGCTGCTCTGTGCAGCGGATGCGGCGATGTACCAAGCTAAACGCCTCGCCCGAGGCGGACAACAGGTTGCCGAGTCGGAGTACTCGGCCCCCACGCTATCATCAGGAGCTTAATCCCCCATGCCTAGAGTGACTCGTCGCTATAAACAGTTGTTCGGCGTTGTCTGGCTACTGGCTGCGCTGGTCTTGACCGCTTGCCAAACGTCCCCGCCACAAAAAGGCCTGACGGCCGCGCAGATTGCAGTGTTGAAAGAGCAAGGCTTCAAACTGACTGAAGAGGGCTGGGCATTTGGCTTGTCGGGCAAAGTGCTGTTTGGCAGCGATCTGGATGCGCTCAATCAGCAAAGTGAGCAAATCGTTGAGCGTATTGGCCGTGCCTTGCTGGCTGCCGATATTCAACGCGTGAGAGTTGATGGGCACACCGATTCATCAGGGCAGGACGCTTACAACCAACAGCTGTCCGTGCGGCGTGCCACTAGCGTGGTCAAGGTGCTCACCCACGTCGGCATGCGCCCTGAAAATATTCAGGTGCGCGGGCTAGGCAGCCGTGAACCGGTGGCTTCCAATAAAACCCGCAGCGGGCGAACTGAAAACCGCCGTGTGTCGATTATCGTCATCGCTGACTAGCAACCTGCTTGCGATCTTTTGCTCTTTTAAAAGATCGCGAGCAATCGAGCCTCGATCGGCTGCTCCAACAAACGCGTGATTCGCTTGAACGTGCGCAGGTCCTCGCGGCAGGACCTGACAGCGCAGAGTAGGTTTGTGGGCCTAGGTACAGTCGCTGGTATCATGCGGTTAAATTTGCCCTAGGTAATCAGCCTCACATGCTCTTATTCATAGCCAAAATTAAGCGAAAGCTATCCGCTCGCCAATTTCTGTTTCTTCATGGGCGTCATGATTTAAGTAAGAAGCACTGTGCCAAACTGCTGGTCAAAACCGGGGCAAGTATTGATGGCTCCATTGTTATCCGTCCTCCGTTCTTTTTTGAGCGCGGTAACTTTAAAGTAGGCAAGGGTGTTTTTATTAACAGTGGGTGTGTGTTTTTAGATAAGTCGCTAATAACAATCGGCGACTATGTAATGTTTGGTCCGCACGTCCGTCTTTGTACGACGGCGCATGATACGCACCCTGATCGTAGAAGAACCAACGATACTAACGCGCCAATTAGTATTGGCAGCAATGTTTGGCTTGGCGCGGGTGCCGTGATTTTGCCCGGGGTAACCGTCGGCGAAAATAGTGTGATTGCCGCGAATAGCGTGGTTACCGAGAGTGTTCCTCCCAACGCGCTGTATGCGGGTTCGCCTGCCCGTTTTAAACGGTGGTTGATTGAGCCTATGTCATCTTAAAATCGCACATTACAGTCGTCTTAATAGAGCACCTATATTCTCCGTTGATTGTGTTTTATTGCCCGAAGTGAGCACTCATTGGCTGGCTTGAAAATACGAGGTATCCATTCTATGCAGTGAAAATAAAGTCACTGCATCATTGCTTCGAAGGCGTATGAAGTAAGCCGGTTAAAATCTGCACTTTCAGTATGGCTTGAGTCAATGATGAGTTGGGCCCAGATCCAACCGACTGACACCAGAGCACTACGCAATCTCAGCCCCCGGCTTTACCGAGGGGCCAGACAGCGATCTATTTCATAACGTATCAGCAAACCTCTGCTCCCGGCTTTCTCCTGTCAGCAACGGCGCATTCAGCTCCGTAACCTCTCTGATGTAATCCCATAAAAGCGTGATCCGCTTGAGCTTGCGCAGGTCTTCGCGGCAGTACATCCAGAACTGCCGCGTCAGGTTGATTTCGTTAGGTAGCACCGGCAATAAACGCGGATCTTGCGCGGCCAAAAAGCACGGCAAAATCGCCAGTGAGCGTCCTTGTTGTGCCGCGATGTATTGGGCAATCACGCTGGTACTGCGCAAATTTGCGCTGGCTCCAGGCACCACGTTGGCCAAGTACAGTAATTCCGAACTGAATGCCAAATCATCGACATAGCTGATAAACGGATGCTCGGCTAAGTCAGACGCTCGACGAATAGGCGGGTGCTGATCTAGGTAGTCTTGAGTTGCATACAACTGCAGTCGGTAGTCGCACAACTTGCAGCACACATAAGGCCCGTGTTCTGGGCGCTCCAGCGCAATGACAATATCCGCTTCGCGTTTAGACAAATTGATGAAGTGCGGCAGCGGCAGAATATCCACCGAGATGGCAGGGTAGGTGTCCACAAAGTGGCTCAATTGTGGGGTGATGAAAAAGCTGCCGAAACCCTCGGTGCAGCCCATGCGTACATGCCCTGACAACGCTACTCCTGAGCCTGAAACCTGTTCGCAAGCCATGTGCAGCGTGCTTTCAATGGACTCGGCATAGCCCAGTAAACGCTGGCCTTCACTGGTCAGCGTAAAGCCGTTGGTGCGCGACTTTTCAAATAGCAAGGTGCCCAGCGCGGTTTCTAGCGAGCTGATGCGCCGCGATACCGTTGTGTAGTCCACGGCTAGGCGTTTGGCTGCGCTGCTGGCCTTGCGGGTACGGGCGACCTCAAGAAAAAACTTCAGGTCGTCCCAGTTCAATGCGCTTAACGATGTGATGTTTTTTTGCATGTTTGACCGGCTTTTATGTGCGTTCTTATTAGAAGAACGCACACCTATACTCCAAAAACAGTCCTGCGGCCAACGTGTACGATCGCCCAAGTCGTTAACGGGCTAATAAAAATAAATTCGGAGACTTCCATGAACGTTTCTAACACCCCGTACCAAAATGCCCGTCTGCTGATTGATGGCGAATGGATCGAGTCGCAGACCACCGAGTGGCATGACATTGTTAACCCCGCCACCCAGCAAGTGCTGGCCAAAGTCCCGTTTGCCACGCCCGATGAAGTCGACGCCGCCATTGCTGCCGCGCAACGTGCATTTCACACGTGGAAGCTCACGCCCATCGGTGCGCGGATGCGCATCATGCTCAAACTGCAAGCGTTGATCCGGGAACACTCCAAGCGCATCGCTGTCGTGCTCAGTGCTGAACAAGGCAAAACCATTGCCGACGCCGAAGGCGATATCTTCCGCGGCTTGGAAGTGGTTGAGCATGCGTGCTCCATTGGCACCTTACAAATGGGCGAGTTCGCTGAAAACGTTGCGGGAGGAGTCGATACCTACACCTTGCGCCAACCGATCGGCGTGTGTGCGGGCATTACGCCTTTCAACTTTCCGGCCATGATTCCGTTGTGGATGTTCCCAATGGCTATCGTGTGCGGTAACACGTTCGTACTTAAGCCCTCTGAGCAAGACCCGCTGTCGACCCTGATGCTGGTTGAGCTGGCGCTGGAAGCCGGGGTTCCACCGGGCGTACTTAACGTCGTTCACGGGGGCAAAGATGTGGTGGATGCGCTCTGCACCCACTCCGACATCAAGGCCGTTTCGTTTGTAGGTTCAACCGCCGTGGGTACTCACGTGTACGACTTGGCCGGTCGTCACGGCAAGCGCGTGCAGTCGATGATGGGTGCTAAAAACCACGCTGTGGTGCTGCCTGACGCCAACCGTCAGCAAACCCTCAATGCGCTGGTGGGCGCTGGTTTTGGTGCGGCGGGTCAGCGTTGCATGGCCACTTCAGTGGTGCTGCTGGTGGGCGCGGCCAAACAATGGTTGCCTGACCTTAAAGCGCTGGCACAAAAACTTAAGGTCAACGCGGGCAGCGAAGCGGGCACCGATATCGGCCCGGTGATTTCCAAACGCGCGAAAGAGCGCGTCTTGGGCTTGATTGAGAGCGGCGTCAAAGAAGGTGCGGTTCTTGAACTGGATGGCCGGAACATCAGCGTTCCAGGTTTCGAGCAAGGCAACTTCGTAGGCCCGACCTTGTTCTCGGGCGTGACCACCGACATGCAAATCTACACCCAAGAAATTTTTGGTCCGGTGCTGGTGGTACTTGAGGTGGATACCCTCGACCAAGCCATCGCGTTGGTTAATGCCAACCCATTCGGCAACGGCACGGGCCTGTTTACCCAAAGCGGTGCTGCAGCGCGTAAGTTCCAGAGTGAAATAGATGTAGGCCAAGTGGGTATCAACATTCCGATCCCAGTGCCGGTTCCTTTCTTCAGTTTTACCGGCTCGCGCGGTTCAAAACTTGGCGATCTGGGGCCTTACGGTAAACAAGTTGTGCAGTTCTATACGCAGACCAAGACAGTCACTAGCCGCTGGTTTGACGATGACAGCGTGAATGATGGCGTTAACACCACCATCAATCTTCGTTGAGGGCACAGCCATGAAAATCGCATTTATCGGTCTAGGTAATATGGGCGCCCCGATGGCGCGAAACCTGCTCAAGGCCGGGCACTCGCTCAACCTGTTTGACCTGAACCAAGACATCCTCGCCGAACTCGCAGAGCAAGGCGGGCACATCAGTGTCTCCCCGCGTGAAGCTGCACAAGGCGCTGAGTTGGTCATTACCATGCTTCCCGCCGCAGCGCATGTGCGCAGTGTGTGGCTGGGGGAAGAAGGCGTACTGGCTGGTATCGGCGCAGGCGTACCAGCCGTCGATTGCAGCACCATCGACCCACAAACCGCTCGTGACGTAGCCGCAGCCGCGGCCAAACAGGGCGTGGACTTGGCAGATGCTCCGGTGTCCGGTGGTACAGGCGGTGCGCAAGCAGGGACTCTGACCTTTATGGTCGGGGCCAACAAAGCATTGTTCGATGCCCTGCACCCAGTGCTTTCGAACATGGGCCGCAACATCGTCCATTGCGGCGAAGTGGGCACCGGTCAAGTGGCCAAAATCTGCAACAACCTAGTGCTTGGCATCTCCATGGTCGGTGTTAGCGAAGCCATGGCCTTGGGCGCGGCGCTGGGCATCGACAGTCAAGTGTTGGCGGGCGTCATCAACAGTTCTACCGGGCGTTGCTGGAGTTCGGAGGTGTACAACCCGTGGCCAGGGATTGTCGAAACGGCTCCCGCATCACGCGGTTACACCGGCGGCTTTGGTGCCGACTTGATGCTTAAAGACTTAGGGCTGGCGACTGAGGCTGCGCGTCAGGCACATCAGCCGGTGGTGATGGGCGCCGTTGCACAACAGTTGTATCAGGCCATGAGCCTGCGCGGAGAAGGTGGCAAAGACTTTTCCGCCATCATCAACGGCTATCGCAAACCCGAGTAGGGTTTTACGGGAATCCGCGTCGGGCGGATTCCCGGTTTTTGCTAGGGTTCGATCAGGCAAAAACGAAATACTTACGCACGGTTTCAACCACTTCCCACGTGCCTTTCATCCCCGGTTCCACCACAAAAATATCACCCGCTCGTAGATGGATCGGCTCTTTGCCCTCAGGGGTGATGATGCAGTAGCCTTCGCGAAAATCGCAGTATTCCCACTTCACATACTCCACATACCACTTGCCTGGTGTGCAGATCCACGTGCCCATGATTTTACTGCCGTCGTCGCTGGTGTAAGCGTTGAGGTTGACCGTGTGCGGGTCGCCTTCGAGTTTTTCCCATTTGCAGGCATCGAGGACGGGTAGGGGATGAGTGTCGCGAAGTACAGTAATCGGCGCAGACATAAGAACTCCGTTGAGGGGTGAGACACAGCCCCCACCCTAACGGGCCATGCCGATTGGCAGTTGCCCAGTTCCGACACCCAGAGGTTCGAATACGCACCTCTAGATACGCAAAAGCCCCGACATTTCAGGGCCGGGGCTTTTTAGTTACGCATTGAGGTTAGCGCGGGTTGGCCAGCGGCTTACCCGTGCTCAAGCGAATCAGGTAAAACACGTAAATAATCAGCAACCACACTGGAATCGCATACACCGAAGGGCGAACGTCGGGGATCATCCAAATCACTGTAACGATCACCGCCATAAACACCAGGCACAGAATGTTGCTGAAGGGTGACCAAAATGCCTTGAATGCAGGTACCACACCGCGCTGCGTCATGGAGCGGCGGAACTTGATATGAGTGAGGCTGATCAGTGCCCAGTTAATCATCAGTGAGGCAACCACCAGCGCAAACAGCAGTTCTAGCGCTCTGTGCGGGGCCACGTAGTTGACCACTACGCACAACAACGTCACCAGCGCCGACACGCCTAGCGCCCGCAGTGGTACGCCATTTTTAGTGAGTTTCATCAGCGCTTTAGGCGCATCACCTTGTTCGGCCAAGCCAAACAGCATGCGGCTGTTGCAGTACACGCCGCTGTTGTACACCGACAGCGCGGCTGTCAGCACCACGAAGTTAAGGATTTGCGCGGCGGTATCGCTGCCGATCAAGGCGAAAATCTGTACAAACGGGCTGCTACCGTAGGCATCGCCGCCAGCGCCCAAGGTGATCAGCAATTGATCCCACGGGTACAGGGCCAGCAACACGGTCAGCGCGCCCACGTAAAAAATCAGAATCCGGTAAACCACTTGGTTGATGGCCTTGGGAATGACCTTTTTAGGCTCGCTGGCTTCTGCGGCAGTGATGCCCACCAACTCCAAACCGCCAAAAGAGAACATGATAAACGCCATGGCCATCAGCAGGCCCATGCCGCCATTGGGGAAGAATCCGCCGTGGCTCCACAGGTTGCTGATCGAAGCTTGTGGGCCACCAGCACCGCTGAATAGCAAGTAGCAGCCGAGTACGATCATGCCGAGAATGGCCACCACCTTGATGATCGCGAACCAGAACTCCATCTCGCCGAAGACTTTGACGTTCAACGTGTTGATCAAGTTGACCAGCACAAAGAACACCACTGCGCTGACCCACGTTGGCACCTCGGGCCACCAGAACTGAATGTATTTACCGACGGCGGTCAGTTCGGCCATGCCCACCAACACATACAGCACCCAATAGTTCCAGCCCGCCAAAAACCCTGCGTAGCCGCCCCAGTATTTGTGCGCGAAATGGCTAAATGAACCTGCTACGGGTTCTTCCACGATCATTTCGCCCAGTTGGCGCATGATTAAAAAAGCGATAAAACCGGCAATCGCATAGCCCAGAATCATGGACGGCCCAGCCGACTTGAGCACGCCCGCCGAACCCAGGAACAGTCCCGTACCGATCGCGCCGCCCAAGGCAATTAACTGGATATGGCGATTTTTCAAACCGCGTTTGAGTGTGACCGGAGGGGAGTTAGCGTCAGCCATCGGTTGCCCTGTTGGTTGTGGTATTCAGTGTGTAAACAAGCCACCCGTATGCCTTGGGTGCCAGCAAGCCGGGGATATTACTCTTGGTAAAAATTCAGGCATACAGGCGAACGCAACTCTGCGACATTTCTTACAGAATTAATTCAGTGATAGCGCCTCAAAAAGCGCTCGGGCATAAGCCGGTAATTGCTCAAAAGAGCGGACGCACAGTAACAATTTGCGCGCTGCCCAAGGCTCGTTCAGCGGCACCACCTTAAAAGTCGGAGCGGCTTGCCAGCGCTCGATGGTTGCCTTGGGCACAATGCCTAACCCGGCCCCGCGAGCCACCATGCGCACCACCGCATCGAAACCCTCTGCACGAATTCGCACCTGCATGCGCATGCCGTTATGCAACGCTTGCTCTTCCAAATACACCGCCAATGCGCTGTTGGCCGACAAGCCGACATAGTCATGGCTGAGTGTGTCAGCGAAGGTCGGCGCCGGGTGTTGAATCAGCGGATGATCCTGTGGGATCACCAAAACCAGCGGGTCGTCGCGAAAAGGCCGGGTGTGTAGGCCGTGAGTGTCCACCGCGTTGGAAATCACCCCAATATCGGCGGCGTTCTGACGTAACGCGTGGGTAATGCGCAGGCTGGTCAGCTCTTGCAGATCAATACTGATCGCCGGGTGCTGTCGCACAAAATCAGCCAGTAACTCCGGTAAATACTCGGTAACAGCGGCGGTGTTGCACAGCAGACGCACTTGGCCTTTAAAGCCTTGGGCGTATTCGGCCATGTCGTGATGCACGCGTTCGACCTGTTGCAACAACAGTCGAGCATGTTGCGCAAGGGCCTGCCCGGCCGGTGTCGGGCTGATACCTCGGCGGCTACGCTGCAAACACTCGACTCCCAGCGATAGCTCCATTGCACGGATCCGCGCACTGGCTGCCGCCAGCGACAAATGGCTGAGGCTCGCACCGGCGGTGATATTGCCCGCCTGCACCACATTCAAATACAAGCGCAGGTCAATCAGGTCGAAATGCATGCAGCGCCTCAATGGTGTTAGGCGCTGCCGAAGGCTGCGATCTTTTGATCGTT
>NZ_LLWH01000034.1 GCF_001411475.1 Pseudomonas endophytica
AAACGCTCCCGGTAACAACACCGCCACGGTTCCCGACTGGGCCATGGCGATGGCGTCTTCTTCGGTCATGAACTCCAGATGGTCGGCCGATAACGCCTGATAACGCGCCGCCAAACTTGAACCATGCAACGAAGACAGTTGCTCGGCATGCAGTTTGACCGGCAAGCCCAATTGCTGCGCCACCTTGAACACTCGTTCGACTTGCGCCGGTGAAAACGCCAAGTACTCGCAAAATGCGTCCACCGCATCCACCAGCCCTTCACCCGCCAGCACGGGAAGCATTTGTGTACAAATATGCTCGATGTAGTCATCGGCGCGGTCTTTGTACTCAGGCGGCAAGGCATGCGCCGCCAAGCAGGTACTGCGCACCGTCACCGGCAGCTCTTCGCCCAAACGACGAATCACCCGCAAGATTTTGCGCTCGCTCTCAAGGCTCAGGCCATAACCGGACTTGATCTCGACGCTGGTGACTCCGTCCTGCAGCAAACACAGCAAACGCTGACGCGCACTGGCGAACAATTCGTCTTCGCTGGCAGCACGGGTCGCACGCACGGTGCTGGCAATTCCTCCGCCGGCCGCCGCGATATCGGCATAACTCACGCCTTGCAGACGCTGCTCAAATTCGCCACTGCGATTGCCGCCAAACACCGTGTGGGTATGGCAGTCGATCAGCCCCGGTGTCACCCACGCACCTTCCAAGCCAAACGTCTGCTCATACTCACCGGGTGGCAGTTGCAGACGCGCGCCTACCCACTCGATGAAGCCGTCACAGGTAACAATGGCCGCATCTTCAATAATCGAGTACGTGCCATTGGCCATGGTTGCGACGTTGCAGTGTTGCCAAAGCGTTTTCATCCGCTCACTCCGTCAATAATCAAATACTCAGGAAACCTCGGAGGCCACCTTAAGCGCACGACCCGCAGTAGGTTTGACCCACAGCAAGTAAGCCACTATCAGCAACACAATCCAGACGGCACCTACAATCAACGCGGCTTGGGTTTCTGGGAAATACCCCAGCACGCCAAAGATGAACACCATGAACACGATGGCGGCAATCGGCGCATACGGCCAGAACGGCACCGGAAACTTAAGCTCGGCGACTTGTTCAGGGGTCATCGAACGGCGCATGGCGACTTGGGTCACCAGAATCATCAACCACACCCACACGGTGGCGAAGGTCGCGATGGAGGCGATCACCAAGAAGATGTCGTCCGGGATCAGGTAGTTGAGCAACACCCCGATCAACAGCGCGGCGCCCATCACTAATACGGTCATCCACGGCACACCATGACGGGATATTTGGGCAAAGCCTTTTGGCGCCTGACCTTGTTGGGCCAACCCATACATCATGCGGCCAGCGCCGAAGATGTCGCTGTTGATAGCCGATACCGCTGCCGAGATCACCACGATGTTAAGAATGGTGGCTGCCGAGCTAATGCCTAGGCTGTCGAAGATCTGCACAAACGGGCTGCCTTGGTTGCCAATCTGCGTCCACGGGTAAATGGCCATCAAGACGAACAGTGTCAGCACGTAAAACAACAAAATACGTAATGGCACTGCGTTGATCGCTTTGGGGATAACACGTTGTGGGTCTTTGGCTTCACCGGCGGTGATGCCGATGATTTCAATGCCACCGAAGGCAAACATCACCACGGCAAACGAGGCGATCAAGCCGCCAACACCATTGGGCATAAAGCCGCCATGGGCCCACAAATTGCTAAGTCCGGTCGCTGCTGAATCTGTGCCAGACGTACCAATGCCAAACAACATGATGCCGAAGCCGGCCAGAATCATCGCCACGATGGCCGCGACCTTAAGCAATGACAGCCAGAACTCCATTTCGCCAAAGACTTTGACGTTGCACAGGTTCAAACCGCCGATCAGCAGCACGATACCCAGTACCCAGATCCAGCGCGCCACATCGGGGAACCAAAACCCCATATAGATACCGAAGGCGGTGACATCCGCCAGGCACACGATGATCATCTCAAACGCATAGGTCCAGCCCAGGATAAAACCGGACATAGGGCCCAAGTAGGTGCTGGCGTAATGGCCGAACGAGCCAGACACAGGGTCGCGCACGGCCATTTCGCCCAGCGCACGCATCACCATGAAAACCGCGGCCCCACCGATCAGGTAAGCCAGCAGAACAGCAGGCCCAGCCATTTGGATGGCGGCGGCTGAACCATAAAAAAGACCCGTCCCGATCGCTGAGCCCAGCGCCATAAAACGGATGTGACGAGCAGATAGCCCGCGCTTCAAACCTTGAGTTTGGCTTTGCATTTCGCGTCCCTAATTATTTTTGTCGGCGAAAACAGATACGCAGATCACGCCTATAGGCGTGCTCTGCGTTTCGGGAGTTACAGGCTCGGCAGAACCTGAGCGGGCATCAGCGTGTTCAAGCAACGCGAAGCCAGCAGTTGAATGGCTGCCTCAATGTCCGGTGCAAAGAAGCGGTCTTTCTCATAGGTTGCAACTTTGCTGCGCAGGGTCGTGCGGGCAACTTCCAGCTTGTCCGAGGTTTTCAAACCGTCGCGCAGGTCCAGCCCTTGGCACGCCGCCAACCACTCAACAGCCAAAACGCCGCGAGTATTCTCGGCCATTTCCCACAGGCGCTTACCTGCTGCCGGGGCCATGGAAACGTGGTCTTCTTGGTTAGCCGAGGTCGGGATGCTATCAACGCTATGCGGATGCGCCAGCCCTTTGTTTTCGCTGGCCAGTGCAGCAGCGGTCACTTGCGCGATCATAAAGCCCGAGTTCACACCGCCATTGGCCACCAGAAATGGCGGCAACTGCGACATGTGTTTGTCCATCATCAGCGAGATACGACGCTCACTCAGCGAGCCTATTTCAGCAATCGCCAAGGCCATGTTGTCCGCTGCCATGGCAACCGGCTCGGCGTGGAAGTTACCGCCGGAGATCACATCGCCCTGCTCAGCAAACACCAGTGGGTTATCCGAAACGGCATTGGCCTCAACCGCCAAGACTTCAGCCGCGTGACGGAACTGGGTCAGGCAGGCGCCCATCACTTGTGGTTGGCAACGCAGGGAATACGGGTCTTGTACTTTGTCGCAGTTTTTATGCGACTCAGACACCTCGCTGCGCTCGCCCAACAGTCCGCGATAAAGCGCAGCGGCGTCGATTTGCCCGCGCTGGCCGCGTGCGGCATGGATGCGGGCATCAAATGGTGAGCGCGAACCCAGCACCGCTTCTACGGTTAGACCACCGCACGCGATGGCGGCGGCGAACAAGTCTTCGCCTTCGAACAGCCCGCGCAGTGCATAAGCGGTCGATACTTGAGTGCCGTTGAGCAAGGCCAAACCTTCTTTGGCGGCCAGTGTCAGTGGGGCTAAGCCCGCTTGTTTCAGGGCAGTGACGGCATCTAGCCACTCACCCTTGTAACGGGCTTTACCTTCGCCCAACAGCACCAACGACATGTGCGCCAGCGGAGCCAAGTCACCCGAAGCTCCCACTGAGCCTTTGAGCGGAATATGCGGGTACACCTGAGCATTGATTAGCGCGATCAGCGCGTCGATGACAACGCGGCGAATCCCGGAGAAGCCACGGCTCAGGCTGTTGACCTTGAGCACCATGATCAAGCGCACCATATCGTCGCTCAGCGGCTCGCCAACCCCGGCCGCGTGCGACAGCACCAACGAGCGCTGAAGGTTTTCTAGGTCAGTGCTGGCAATTTTGGTCGAAGCCAACAAACCAAAACCGGTGTTAATACCGTAGGTGGTACGGTTTTCGGCCAGAATTTGCTCTACACATGCCACGCTGGCGTCAATCTGCGCCGAAGCGCTGTCGTCCAGTGTGAGGGTCAACGGCTGCTGATAAATGTCACGCAGCTGGGCAAGGCTTAACTGACCCGGAATCAGGTTTAAACGATTCACAATAAAGCTCCTACAGGTTGTGCGTGTGGGTTAGCCGTTAATCATCGGCAGGTTCAAACCCTGTTCTTTCGCGCAGTCGATGGCGATCTGGTAGCCCGCATCAGCATGGCGCATCACGCCAGTGCCCGGGTCGTTGTGCAATACGCGAGCAATGCGCTCAGCCGCTTCGTCGGTGCCGTCGCACACAATCACCATGCCCGAATGCTGCGAGAAACCCATGCCTACGCCACCACCATGGTGCAACGAGACCCAGGTCGCGCCGCTCGCGGTGTTGAGCAATGCGTTGAGCAGTGGCCAATCGGAGACAGCGTCCGAGCCGTCTTGCATCGACTCAGTCTCACGGTTCGGGCTGGACACAGAACCGGAGTCCAGATGGTCACGACCAATCACAATCGGAGCTTTCAGCTCGCCGCTGCGCACCATTTCGTTGAACGCCAGACCCAGCTTGGCGCGCTGGCCCAAGCCGACCCAGCAAATACGAGCTGGCAAACCTTGGAAGCTGATGCGCTCGCGAGCCATGTCCAGCCAGTTGTGCAGGTGGGCATCATCGGCGATCAGCTCTTTTACCTTGGCGTCGGTTTTGTAGATGTCTTGTTCATCGCCCGACAACGCAACCCAACGGAATGGGCCGATACCGCGGCAAAAAAGTGGGCGGATGTAAGCCGGAACAAACCCTGGGAAGTCAAACGCGTTTTCAACGCCCACTTCTTTGGCCATTTGGCGGATGTTGTTGCCGTAGTCGAAGGTTGGAATGCCCGCTTTCTGGAACGCCAACATGGCTTCAACGTGTTCACCCATCGAAGCTTTAGCGGCTTTGACCACGCCCGCCGGATCAGTTACAGCACGGTCGCGGTACTCTTCCCAGGTCCAGCCTTTTGGCAGATAGCCATTAAGTGGGTCGTGGGCACTGGTCTGGTCGGTGACCATATCTGGACGGACACCACGGCGTACCATTTCTGGCAGCAGTTCAGCCGCGTTGCCACACAGGGCGACGGAAATCGCCTTACCTTCAGCGGTGTATTTGGCGATGCGCGCTAAGGCGTCATCCAGATCGCTGGCTTGCTCGTCGACGTAGCGAGTGGCCAGACGGAAGTCGATGCGGCTCTGCTGGCATTCAATGTTCAGCGAGCAGGCGCCCGCCAGAGTAGCGGCCAACGGTTGGGCACCGCCCATACCGCCCAAACCGGCCGTCAACACCCACTTACCGACCAAACTACCGTTGTAATGTTGGCGACCGGCTTCGACGAAGGTTTCGTAGGTGCCTTGAACGATGCCTTGGCTGCCGATGTAGATCCAGCTACCGGCGGTCATCTGGCCATACATGGCCAAGCCTTTGGCGTCGAGTTCGTTGAAGTGTTCCCACGTGGCCCAATGCGGCACTAGGTTGGAGTTAGCGATCAGTACCCGTGGCGCATTACTGTGGGTTTTGAACACGCCAACCGGCTTGCCCGATTGCACCAACAGCGTTTCGTCATCATTGAGGTTGGTCAGGCTCTCGACGATTTTGTCGTAGCACTCCCAGTTGCGCGCCGCTCGCCCAATACCGCCATACACCACCAGCTCAGTCGGGTTTTCAGCAACCTGCGGATCAAGGTTGTTCATCAGCATCCGCAAGGGGGCTTCAGTCATCCAGCTTTTAGCCGTGAGTTGTGTGCCACGGGCAGCGCGGATTTCACCCTCACGATGACGGGTGGACGCAGCAGGCGATTTAGGGGTAGTTGAAGTCACGGGTAACTCCTCAGCATTAGACAGATGCACACTTATGTACTTGTACATACAAGCATATGCAAGTAAGCGGCCAATGTGCAATTGCCTCAGATGAAAAAAGCTTAATTTCGTTTTCAGGCCCGAAGATAAAGGTGTTTGTAGATGTAGGAGGTTTCTGTATGAACCAGGAAGGTCCAACGAAAGGATGTTACCGAAAGGCGCTTTTTGAGGTATTTGGTAACACCGCGGGTGCACTTGCATCTGTAGGAGCGAGCTTGCTCGCTCCTACAAGGCTTTAGCGGGTACTTAGCTCAATCACGCAGCAGCGGCCGGAGACCTCGATGTCTAACAACTCGCGGTTGTCGTTCAATTGCAGGCAATCGTAACAGCCCAGCTGTTCACGTGTGATGTTTCCCAGCCCGACGTCCAACTGTTCATCGGCGCTAAAGATCAGCACTGTCTGCGCCGAGCTGTAGAACCGATTACCTGCCTCCAGCCATTGCAAACGGGCGCTAAAGCGCTGCGGCGCGTAAATCAGGTTGAAGTCGCGGATCGCTCCATCCATCAACGTGCAGCTGACACCGCTCTCCCCCTTAAAGGCGAAAGCATCAAAAGGTAACAATACCCGGCTCCGTACATCGTCAACCTGCAGCTGCATCCCGGCGCCTTGCAGCACTGTGATGATTCTCTGGTAGCCATCAAAGCGCGAAAAACCGCCCGACTCGTCGATGTCTGCAATGGATAAACGCCAGCCAAAGCCATCAAGCCCCTCACCGGCATCGCGGGTGATTTCTTCGGTACTGCCACCGCCGTTCTTCCACGGCATGCGCGGGTAATCGACAGCGCGCAATACAGTTAAGTCGCTCATTTGCTAAAACGTCCTTCCAGGCGATGACGGGAACCGGGGTGGATCAAGCGTGCGACCGTCACGGGCTGTCGGCCCGACCACGTGCGGCGGCGAATCAGCAGGCAAGGCTCGCTGGTTTCAATTTGCAGCAGCTTGCACTCTTTCGGGTCAGCCAAGATCGCTTCGACCACGTGCTCACCTTCAGTCAACGGTGCGACTTGAGACAAGTAGGCGTAAGGCGTTTTCTGAGTGAAGTCTTGTTTGAGGTAGTCCGGCGCCACCAGCGCATTGACGAAACGATCTTCAATTTGCACGGCAATGTCGTTTTCGTAATGCACAATCAGCGAGTGAAAGACCTTTTGCCCTTCGCGCATGTCGAGTACAGCCGCGCGCTCGGAGCCGGCAAGCTCTTCAGCCAAACTGATGACTTTGCAGGTATGGGTGTGGCCACGGGCGGCGATTTCATCGGCGATGTTGTTAACTTCAAACAATGCAGATTGCGTTTTTGGCTCGGCCACAAACGTACCAACACCCTGCATGCGCACTAACAAGCCATCTGCGGTCATTTCACGCAGAGCCCGGTTAATCGTCATACGACTGAAACCTAACTGGCTGACCAGCTCACTTTCAGAAGGCACGCGGTAGTGCGGCGGCCAGTTTCCGCTGGCAATTTGCTGGGTGATCATCTGTTTTACGCGAGCGTAAAGCGGAGCTGGACTGTCGCCCATGTGGGCGGCCAGCGAGGGCACGTCAGGCGGAGTCGACACAGGCAATCCTTGTTCATCAGTTAAGAAGCGTAGCTTGCCGGAGTTTACCCAGCAGGCAAACGTCTGTATATGTATATACAAATTTCAAGAATAGGGTGCCGAACCGATGTCCGTCTTCTTCGCCGAACGTGCGCTGTTACCCACAGGCTGGGCTACTGATGTCCGCATCGAGGTCGATGCCGGTGGCTGTCTGACTCATATTCAAGCCAATGCTGACGCGCAAGGCGCTCAACGTCTGAACGGCCCCGTGTTACCGGGGATGCCTAATTTGCACTCACATGCGTTTCAGCGAGCCATGGCTGGGCTGGCCGAAGTGGCCGGTAACCCCAATGACAGCTTCTGGACGTGGCGCGATTTGATGTATCGCCTTGTGGGCAAAATCACCCCCGAGCAACTCGGCGTGATTGCCCGCCAGCTGTACATCGAAATGCTCAAGGCCGGGTACACCTCGGTCGCCGAATTTCATTACGTGCATCACGATCTTTCGGGCCAGCCTTACGCCAACCCGGCTGAATTGGCGCTGCGTATCAGCGAAGCGGCACGCTCGACAGGTATTGGCCTGACATTGCTGCCCGTGCTCTACAGCCACTCGGGGTTTGGTGGCCAAGCACCCAATGAGGGCCAGCGGCGCTTTATCAACAGCACTGAGCAGTACCTAAACTTGCAGCAGCAGCTTAAGCCTCTACTGGCGCAACAACCTGCGCAACAGCTGGGCCTGTGTTTTCACTCGCTGCGGGCCGTCACACCCGAGCAAATGCACGAAGTGCTGCGCGCCAGCGACACGGTATGCCCGGTGCACATTCATATTGCCGAACAGCAAAAAGAAGTCGACGACTGCCTGAGCTGGAGCGGTAAACGCCCGATCCAGTGGTTGCATGACAACGTTAAGGTCGATGCGCGCTGGTGTCTGGTACACGCCACGCATGCCACAGCGGATGAAGTGCGGCTCATGGCCGAGAGCAAAGCCGTGGCCGGGCTGTGTCTGACCACAGAGGCCAATCTGGGCGATGGTATTTTCCCAGCGGTGGACTACCTCGCCCAAGGCGGGCGCATAGGCATCGGCTCGGATAGCCATGTGTCGTTGAGTGTGGTTGAAGAGTTGCGCTGGCTGGAATACGGCCAGCGTTTACGTGATCAACGACGCAACCGCCTGTACCGCAGTGACCAGCCGATGATCGGGCGTTCCTTGTATGACGCGGCCCAAGCAGGCGGCGCACAGGCGATGGGGCAACCCGTGGCCGGATTAGCCGTGGGCCAGCGTGCTGACTGGTTGGTGCTCGACGGCAACGATCCGTATCTGGCAACGGCGCATGAGGATGCAATTCTCAATCGCTGGTTGTTTGCCGGGGGAGATCGCCAGGTACGCGACGTGGTGGTGAATGGTCAATGGGTAGTGCGCGACAGGCGCCATGCCGATGAGGAAGTGAGTAGCCGTGACTTTGTCCGTGTGCTGTGCGAATTGTTGGGGTAATCCATATCCCTTGGTGCTGCCGAAGGCTGCGAGCTTTTGATCCTCTAAAGATCGCAGCCTTCGGCAGCTCCTACACAGGGTTTAAGTGCTGCGCAGCCCAGTCGCGCACCTCGGCATAGGGGTAGTTTTCCAACGCGGCAAAGCCCGGAATCGACCGTGCTTTGAGCTTGGTGAATAACGGTACGCTGATGCCGCATAAAAACCGGGTCAGGCGCTCCGGCTGGGGATAACTTGCGGTGTATTCCTGGTGTTTGTGGATAAAAGCGCTGCACAACGCATCGAAGTTTTTATCCACAAGCGGCGTCAGCGCTGGTGGCTCAGGCAATCGCGCTATCTGGCCCGCACACACTGAACAATGCCCACACTGCTGCGGCGCCTGTTCATCACCAAAATACTGAGCCAGTCGATGGCTAAGGCAACTATCACTGGCAAACAACCCCAACATTGCGTGGATGCGCGCAATTTCACTGCGCTCATGGGCAGTGAAATACTGATGCAGTTCAAGGCTCAGTGTCTGCACCTCAATGCCCGTCACTCGCACGTTATAAACCTCGGTCATCTGCTTACTTTCAAGCTCGATCCAGCCTTTCTCCTGGCAGTAATCCAATGCCTTAACCACCCGATTGCGCTCAGCCTGATGCAGCTCGTGCAGCGCGTCAAAGTTCACCGTGGCCCAGGTTCTGGCGCGGCTGGAGGTTTGGATAATGGCCGCCACAAACTGTTGCCGTTCGCCTTCAAATTTGGCCAACAAGGCATCGGGCTCAATCAGAAACTTGAAACGGTATTCGGCAAAGTAGGCGTAACGCGGGGCAATCAGACCGCGCAACTCCAATTGCACCAACAAGGTTTTGAGGGGTAACTGACGGATATTGCTCTGATCGGATAACGGCAACAGCATGAATTCCCACTGGCCTTCGGGAATCGCCGCACTGAGTTCATCCAACACATATTGAATGCCTTCTAACTCGGGGGTATCGCCATACACAAAGTTTTCCAGCACGTTAAGACTGTCGCGATTGGCCAGTACCAGACAGTCGGACGTGTTGCCATCGCGACCGGCGCGACCGATTTCTTGACTGTAGTTTTCAATCGACTTGGGCAGGTCGTAATGCACCACGTTGCGAATGTCGCTCTTGTCGATGCCCATACCAAAAGCGATGGTGGCGACGATGCAATTGATCTGACCTGCCATGAACTGGCGCTGGATGCTTTCCCGCTGCTCGTGGGGCAAACCGGCGTGGTAGGCATTGGCACTGATCCCTTGCTGGCTAAGATGCAGGGCAATCAACTCGGCAGTTTTTTGCAAGGTCACGTACACAATGCTGGGCTGGCCGATACGCGAGCCCATCCACTGGACCAAACGCTGACGCTTGGCCGCGCCAGTTACCGGTTCGACCCACAGATCAAGGTTGGCACGGTAAAAGCCGGTGGTGGTGACGTCCGAATCGGAAATCCCAAATTTGCGCTGCATATCGACAATAACGTTGGGCGTGGCGGTGGCCGTTAGTAGCAGTGCTTGCGGGATATTGAACTGGCGCTGGTAGTCCGGGAGCTTCAAATAATCCGGGCGGAAGTTATGCCCCCACTCAGAAATGCAGTGCGCCTCGTCCACGACCAGCAATGAAATCGGCACCTGCTGCAGAAAGTTGCGAAAGCGCTCGTTCTTCAAGCGCTCAACGGAAATCATCAGGATCTTCAATTCGCCAGCTTTGGCCCTAGCCATCACCGCATTGGCCTCATCGCGGCTTTGCGCCGAGTCGATGCTGGCGGCAGCAATGCCGTGGCGCTGCAAAAACCCCAACTGGTCTTGCATCAGCGCTAAGAGCGGTGAGATCACCAACGTCAGGTGCGGTAGCAACAATGCAGGCAATTGGTAGCACAGCGACTTACCCGACCCAGTGGGGAAAATCGCCGCCGCCGAGCGACCGGCTAACACCGCACTGATGACCGTCTCTTGCCCGTCGCGAAACTGTGGATAGCCAAAAACCTGTTCTAGGATGTTGTGCATCACTGTCACTCCATTGACCGCTGCAAAGCGCTGAACCGTAACCCAGGGTTTGCGGCGAATCGAGAAACGGTCGGGGGGGCAACTTGAGAGGGGATGATAC